>JBJTRD010000364.1:0-13862 GCA_046075945.1 Flavobacteriales bacterium | reverse complement strand
TGTTCGATATATTTGCCCAAACACCTGGTTTGTGACTCGCATAGTTGCTTCTGTCTTTGTTGTACTGCTCCTTTCATTTACAACGCGTGCTCAATACTGCGTCGTAGTATTGGATGAAGCAACCCGAGAACCTTTACCCTTCGCAACGCTGCTAATCGATGAAAATAGCGTGCTTTCAACTGATAGCACAGGAGGCGTTTGTTCTGCTGCGCTTGCCGGCAAGCATCGGCTTAAGTGCAGCATGATAGGGTTTCAGGATTTTGATAAAACCGTCGAGTTGGCAGACAACCGGCCGCACACTATTTATTTATCACCAACAGAGAATGCGCTCAATCTAATGGTCGTCAGCGGCACCAAATACATCAAGCCTATTGAGAAGTTAACCGTGAGCATGGAGGTCATCAAGGCAGCCGATTTGTCGCGCAAAATCACTCCCTCGCTGAGTGATGCAGTGGAGCGATTGCCCGGCGTGACCATTCTCGATGGTCAAGCCTCCATTCGCGGAGGCAGCAGCTATGCTTATGGTGCCGGAAGCCGCGTGTTGCTCGTGGTCGACGATATGCCGCTCATGACAAGCGACCGCAACGATATAAAGTGGAACTTTGTGCCACTGGAAATGGTCGATCAGGTGGAAGTGACCAAGGGCGCCGCTTCAGTCGCGTATGGTGCTTCCGCATTGAATGGCATCATACAAGTACGAACGCTTTATCCCGAAGGTAGAACACGCACCAAAGCTTCTACCTTTCATATGGTATATGCACAGCCTGCGAAAGGTGTCGAAAAGTGGTGGGGGAATAATACTCCTTATCAAAGCAGTATATCGGCAACACATGCTTTCACAACGGAGAAGGGAATGGATGTGGTGTTTGGTGCAAATGCGCTCGACATGCGCGGGTTTTTAAACGGCGAAAGCGAACGCAGAGCGCGACTCAGTTTCAAGATGCGCAAGTTTTTTAAAGAAGGACGAGTAGCTGCCGGCCTCGATGGTAATTTTCTTTACAAGCGACAAGGTATATTTCTTTTTTGGGCCAACGATACAATAGGCGCTTATCAGCCGTTTAGCGCTAATTCAAACGCATCAACAACCGACTTGTGGACATCGCTCGATCCCTGGATAAAATGGACCGATCACAGGGATATGCGCCATACGGCGAAGGTGCGTTATTACATGACTTCCCAGCCGCTCAATGACCGCATGGAGCCGGTAGCTCATAATATTACAGCCGACTATCAAATCAAAGGCGAACTGCCTTTCGATGTTGCCATGAGCGGTGGTATTTCTGCATCGCAAACGATATTTATTGATGGAAATGTGGGTGGTCGGCACCTGGGCAATTTGGCGGGTACATTTTTTCAAATGCAACGCTCTTGGGAAAAACTCGAAGTGCAGGCTGGATGGCGCTACGAATATTTTCGAATCGATACAGTTGTTACACCGGCAAAGCCTGTTCAATCGTATGGGTTGAATTACAGCGTTACGCGCAAGACATCTGTTCGCGCATCGTATGGAGAGGGATTCCGATTCCCATCGGGTATTGAGCGATTTCTTAAATACAACATCGACCTGTTGCATGTATATCCTAATCCCGAATTGCTACCGGAGCGCGGCTGGAATTATGAAGTAGGTATCAAAAGAAAATTCACCTACAAACAATGGCAAGCATATGCCGACCTGGCGCTCTTTTATACGCGATATAAAAACATGGCTGAGTTTACCTTTGGTCAATGGGGTGCTGTAACGGATCCCATTGCAGGCCTGGGATTTCGAAGTGTCAATGTCACCAACGCGCGTGTGACCGGTGGCGAGGTTACGCTGAATGCCGATGGTAAGTTGGGGAAGAGTAAATTGTACATCACTTCGGGCTATACCTATGCATGTCCCATCGATGCCGATGCCCATCCAGAGTTGGCGGGCTTTGCCGATGCTGCGCTATACGCGATTCGGTCGTTTGGTAAAATGCAATCCTACCCCGAATCACCTTTGCTGAAGTATCGATACCGGCACATGGGGAAATGCAATGTCGACATCGAACATGAAGCCGGTTTTACTGCCGGCGTTGGCCTTCGGGCATATAGTTTCATGGAGCGCGTAGATACTGTGTTCACTGTTTTTATTCCGGGGCTTACGCATTTTCGGGAGACCAATCGCCATGGCAGCGCTGTGATCGATGTGCGCGTTGGAGCGCTCATTCGCAAGCGGCACCGCATTGTTGTGCATTGTACCAATCTTACCAACCGCCTCATTGCGTTGCGGCCCGGAAAACCCGAAGCCCCACGTGGTGTCGGAATGGCTTATGAATGGACGTTTTAATCGCACAATTTGCTCACCTGAAAATCAAACACCCGTATCCGCTATTTTTATCCCGACCCCTACAACCTATAACCTATAACCTATAACCTATCCCCTTCACTCAGTCCCCAGTCTTCAGTCTTCAGTACCCACTCCCCACTCCCCACTCCCCACTCCCCAACATGCCCAACCTCCACGAACATCGTTACGCCATTTCTTCAGAAGATCGCGCCTCACTGAAGGGCCATCCTGCTATGTTGATTTGGTTTACCGGACTTTCCGGGAGTGGTAAAAGCACCCTGGCCGATGCATTGGAGAAAAGGCTCATTGAAAAGAAGGTGCATACATACCATCTGGATGGTGATAGTATTCGCAAGGGATTGAATGCCGATCTGAATTTTTTGGCAGCATCGCGCGATGAAAATTTGCGAAGAGTGGGAGAGGTGTCTGTGATGATGCTAGATGCAGGTCTTGTCGTGTTGGCGGCTTTCATATCGCCCATGCGCAAACAACGCGACGATATTCGCAAGCGAGTAGGCGAGGGTCGAATGCTTGAGGTATATGTGAATACACCCGTTCAAGTGTGTGAGCAGCGCGATGTAAAAGGATTATACAAGAAAGCGCGGGCAGGCGAAATTTCCGACTTTACCGGAGTTAATGCTCCTTACGAAGAGCCCTTGTGCCCTGAAGTTGTTGTTGATACTTCGCGAATGACCATGGAAGAGGCAATGAATGCGATTATCTTAGCGATGTCCAAAAAAGGATGGGAGATTTCATGAGCGATCGAGTGCCGGATTATTTAGATCAGTTGGAGGCGGAGGCAATCTTTGTATTGCGCGAAGTCTTTGCACAGTTTGAGCATCCGGTTATTCTTTTTTCAGGCGGTAAGGATTCGATTGTGGTTACGCATTTAGCGCGTAAGGCATTTTATCCGGGTCGTGTTCCATTTTCGCTTTTGCACATCGATACCGGTCACAATTTCCCCGAAACCATCGAATTTCGCGATGCTCTGGTGCACCGATTCGGATTTGATCTTCTCGTTGGTTCGGTGCAGCAGTCCATTGATACAGGTCGGGTAAATGAGGAGAGGGGATCGCGTGCTTCGCGCAACGTTCTTCAAACAACTACCTTACTCGATACCATACGAGCGCATAAAATTGATTGTGCCATTGGCGGCGGCCGCCGTGATGAAGAAAAGGCCCGTGCAAAGGAGCGCTTCTTTTCGCACCGCGACGAGTTCGGTCAATGGGACCCCAAGAACCAACGTCCCGAATTGTGGAATTTGTTCAATGGTCGTCATTTCGAAGGCGAACATTTTCGTGTATTTCCTATTTCGAATTGGACCGAATTGGATGTGTGGCAATACATCCGTCGCGAAGAAATTGCCCTGCCATCTTTGTACTTTGCGCATAGACGAGAAGTGATTTTCCGCGACAGCAGCTGGATTCCCGTATCTGAATTTATTCGCCTCGATGCGCACGAGTCGCCTGTTAGCAAGCGCATTCGATTCCGAACGCTGGGCGATATTACCATTACAGGAGGTATCGAGTCGGAAGCTGATACAGTAGATGCGATTGTAAAGGAGATAAGCACCATGCGCACGACGGAGCGTGGACATCGGGCAGATGATAAACGCAGCGAGACCTCCATGGAGGATCGAAAGCGCGATGGATATTTCTAAACGCCTTCAGACGAAATCATTCTCCGCAAATAGTTGAGCTGGCCACTATGCCGTGCAAAATGTGCAACCAATTGAACGAGAAAATACCCAACAGAACGCCCTTTATGATGTGGCGGTGTGTCGGGCATCTCGCGCGATAAATCGGCTTCGCTGAGCTGAGCAAGTGCGGTTTGAACCGCTATTGAAGTTGCTTCTATTTCGGCGATAATGTCTTCTTTGCTCCGGGGCGTATGAGAAAATTCGGCTTCCCTGTTTCGCACATAGCCCGAATTGCCGAGCACAGCGCCGATAAAATGTTGCAGGTTGCCACACATGTGGATGGCCAGTGTGCCAACTGAATTGACAACACCGGGTGCTGCCATCCAAAGCTTTTCATCGGGCGTAGAGCGAACCTCTTCGGCCAGTGTTGCCAAATCACGTGTGAAGATGTGGGCGAGGTCGTCGGGTAAAAAATGATGAGGCATTATTCGGCAGTTAAGGTTGGACGCATGATGTCGTTCATGATTGGATGCGAAGGCGTGCCGCCCGCCCAGCATAGTGCCGACTTAGCATCAATCTTTTCAATGGCTTGTGCTGAAAGTTTCTCTTTCCAATCGTCGGTTTTACCCGAACGAAAAAAGGTGTTTGGGTTAAAGTGAAAACTGCGTGGATTATCTGTAATCTCCTTTTTCATGGTGTCGAATTCTGTTGCGGCTGCGATGTGCATCAGTTGTTCGTGGCTCACCTCCATGCCGGGCAACAGGAATGCTGCAAGCGCCTTTGCGCAATCGTATTTGTTCATCACCAATTCTTCAAATCGAAACGCCATAATCTGGTCGTAGGCTATGCGCCCATAGCATCGCGAAAGCCAACCCAGTGTTTGTTTGTGGTAATCGCAGAAATACAGGTTACCATCAACAAACATGTCTACAAACGTATCCATGTCGAGCTCGGGCTTTACTCCGAGCAGTGGATGGTTTTTGTAGAAATAGAATTGTGAAACAGCCGCACCGCGCGGATCCCGAAATACAAACGCAAATTTTGTTTTAGGATGAATGGATCGAAAAGGCAAATCATCGGCAGAACAGTGCATATACCATACGCGTGGCTGGCCTTTGGTGACGCCCAGAAATTCACGAAAATCGTCCATGCCCCATTGCGAAACCATTACTTCCGGCCATGGAACTGCTGCATGTCCTATGTCGCCATTTGCCATGGGGTGGTGCGATGGCAGCTGAATACTGCTGAGCAGTGTTTCAACAATATACTTTTCGAGCAAGTGTGTTCCAACCTTCTGATGCGAGCACACGAAGATGTCGTGCTCATCGGTGTCCCAGGTTTGCTGAAGTTGTTGAATACACGCAGGGTCTATCAATGGCGGATAGTTGCGCCCTTCCCAGTGCTTGTGCAGGAAACCGAATGCATTTAGCGGTTCGGCGGGTTCTATAATGTGAAATCGATCGTGAGCGTGCGACATCGTTTACAACTTAGCTACTAATAGTCCGCACTCAGTTTGTAAGACGAAGTGATTCACAGAATGTTCGTTGAACCAATCCAGAAAATTCTGACACTCCGTTTGACGGTCGACAACGTTGTCGGCGAGGATAACAGTGCCCGGTCCTATCAATTTTCGCTCGAGCAATGCCATGAGTTGCTGGTGGTAATGACTTTTTTGCGCATCGAAGAAAACCATGTCGTAATGCCCCGTGAGCTGGGCAATGACATCCATGGCCTCACCCGACTTTACCGTAACAGGCGCCTGACAAGCGTCGAATCGCGCCTGACTGCTTTTAGCCACCTCTGCATCAAACTCGATGGTGTCGATGTGTTGCTGAGAAAAGTCGGCCAGTCCGCTTACCATGTAAAGAGCGGATAGCCCATGTCCGGTGCCGAATTCAAGTGTTCGCTTAGGGCCAACTGAAATAGTGAGGCAGCGCATAAGGTCACCTGTGTCGCTTCGAATGGGGTTGCGCCAGCCATAGCGGCCTTCATTGTTTGTATAGCTATCGCCTTGCTTACTATAGGTCTCCAGCAATTGAATTTCTTTTTCGATGATTGGGGTAGTCATGGTGTTGAGGTTTTTATTGAATGATGAAGTGAACGCCGTTGTCGTCTTCCTTCCGAATTACTTCATTAGCTGCTATGGGTCGTATATGCCACTTCGATTGCATATGGCCGTCAATTTCTACTTGCTGATGACAGGTTTCGGAAGCGCAATAGAAGGTGACCGAGCTGCACACATGCTCGGTGCCATTCCATAGAAATCGCCACCGATCGTGTTCACTTACCGACAAGGTATTGTATCGCACCAAAATTTCGCTTGAATCCATAGCAAGGCGAAATCTAGTTACTTTGTCTTTTGATTCCAACCAAAACACAATGAATATAAAGTCTGTCGCCGACTCCGAAGTAACCATCACGGAACTCATGATTCCTGCCTATGCCAACTTTGGCGGTAAAGTACATGGTGGCATTTTGCTTTCACTCATGGATAAAGTGGCCTACGTGTGTGCGTCGAAGTACGCGGGTTCCTATTGTGTGACAGTGGCTGTTGAAGGTGTAGAGTTTTTATCGCCGGTGGATGTTGGTGAACTCGTCACACTGAAGGCAACGGTTAATTATGTGGGACGAACTTCAATGATTGTTGGTATTCGCGTCGAGTCGCTTCATCCTCAGAGCGGTCGATTGAAGCACACCAATTCGTGCTATTTCACTATGGCTGCGAAAGATGAAACAGGCCAACTGTGTGAGGTGCCTGCACTGAAAATTGAAGACGAGACGCAGTTGCGACGATTTTGTGAAGGAAAAATGATTCGGAAGTTGTCGTTGCAAAAGCGAGAATATCTCAAGGCCAACCTCGAGGGTGTTTCTATGAAGGAACGCTTATCTATGACAGAGAACGAGCGCGGTGTCGTAACATTTCTGTAATTCTTGTTTAATTCTGTAAGCCCGTTGAACGCATAAATTTGCCCCATGCAATGGAGCGAATTAATCATATGGCTGTCGTCTGAAGCAGCCCGGCCTGTAGTGGGAAATCCCCGCGTGTTTCAACCCGGAAGTATTTTACTTCATGCCAATGAACGTGTCGGCGGATTTTATGTCCTCGCAAGCGGAAAGATTGTTGCGCAGCTCACGCATGGTGGAACGCTCGAATTGTCGGCTCCTACATGTGTTGGTGAATTTGGCTTCCTGGGTCAGAATCCTGCCATAGCCACAGTAGAATGCTTGTCGGAGGTGAAGGCTTATTTCATTGACAAGGCCTGCTTGCTCGCATTGAGTGAAGTTGATCACCACACGTCCATTGAACTCATGTTGCTCATTTCGAAAATGGCACTCGAGCGCTGGGGCGGACGCTATCACGACAAGTATGTAGCATTGGTGGCGCACGACAACAAGAAGGGTGAACTCATAGAATTTGTGCGACGCCATCAGTCCTTTTTCGAATCGCGTAATGTGATAGCAACGCGTACCACAGGGCAGCGATTGTCGAAAGAACTGAATCTGCGAATTGCGCGCACCACGCTTTCCGGGCCCATGGGAGGCGATCAGGAAATTGGCGGACTCGTATCGAACGGACTCATAGAAGCGGTATTCTTTTTCCGCGACCCGGCCTGGTCGGCGCCTCACTTGTCGGATGTGAATGCATTGGTTCGAATTTGTGAGGTCCACAATGTTCCTATTGCTACCAATGCATCAACTGCCGACTCGATGATTGCAGGACTCAAACTCTTGCATTGAGGTTTGTGAAATCGTGCTGTGAACTTGATTGATTTCTATTTTTGAAGAATGAACATGTTCCGCGCATGCACCCTCTTGCTTTTTGTGTTGCTGTCTTTTATTGCTTGTAAACCGCATACAACTGAGGAAATACCCGAAGACAATACACAGGCTCCTTTACAATATGGAACGCCTTTTCAAGCTATCCCGGCAACAGAAGATATCGTGATGTATGAGGTGAACCTTCGTGCCTTTTCGACGGAAGGCGATTTACAGGGAGTCATCCAAAAGCTCGACCACCTTCAATCGTTGCATGTAAACGTCATTTGGTTGATGCCCATTCACCCTATTGGAACAATCAACTCGGTGAACTCTCCCTACAGCGTGCGCGATTACAAGTCGGTAAGCAGTGAATATGGTGATCTGGAAACTCTTCGCACACTAACGGATGCAGCACATGCTCGCGGCATGGCGGTGATTTTGGATTGGGTGGCCAATCATACCGCATGGGACAATCCATGGATAGCCAATACCGATTGGTATACGCAAGATGCAAATGGAAACATCGTCATCCCTCCAGGCACGAACTGGGCCGATGTGGCTGATTTGAATTTTGATAACCAGGAGATGCGCAGTGCAATGATTGACGCAATGAAATATTGGTTGCTCCAGGCGAATGTGGATGGCTACCGCTGCGATTATGCCAATGGAGTTCCTTTCGATTTCTGGCAACAAGCCATTTCGGAATTAAGGGCAATCCCGAATAGAAATATAATAATGCTCGCTGAAGGAGATAGGCTCGATCATTTCGATGCAGGTTTCGATATGACCTTTGCCTGGGATTATTATACTCAATTGAAAAATGTATTTGCCGGCCAGCCTGCATTCACTATCAATGCAACCAACTCGAATGAATACACCGGTATACCACAAGGCAAGCATCGATTGCGTTTTACAACAAATCATGATCAGTCGGCATGGGAAGCAACTCCCCCGGCGTTGTTCGGCGGTATAGAGGGAGCAACGGCAGCAACCGCAGTGCATTTGTTTATGCGCGGCGTTCCACTCATCTACACAGGGCAGGAAGTAGGCAGATTGTCGAACATTCCGTTCTTTTCAAATTCATCGATCGATTGGAGTGGAAACCCCGATATGCTGCAGGCATATCGCACGATGTATGGCATCTATTCAATGAGCGATGTCGCCAGAAGAGGAGTTTCAACACTGTATGCGGCGAACGACGCTGTCATCATTGAGAAGGAACTCAATGGCGAGCATTTGCTGGTGTTGGTGAATGTGCGTAATAGTGCAGTGTCGGTTCCAATGCCTGCCGGCCTGGTCAACACATCGTGGACAGAAGCTGTGTCAGGGGGCATTGAGTTTATCGATAATACAATGACGTTGCTGCCTTATCAAGTCAAGATACTCGGCTACACAGAGTAGGCAGTCAACTTTTTTTTTCGACGTGTAAAATATTTATTCGAAAAGTGCGGTTGTAGATTCAGAAGTCTTTTTTACTCCACTTTTAAATCTCAACTCCCATGAAAACCTGCATCACCATGCTGTGCTGTCTGCTGCTGTCTGCACTGACGCAAGCCCAATCTGAAAAGGACGATTCCAAGCTACACGTTTATTTTACATTCGATGAGGACGAGGATAATTTGGTTGGCGAAGAGGAAGATCGTCTCTTGGGTGTAGTATATGATTTAATGCTTTCGCAATCGGTGAAAATTGAGTTGCGCTCTATTGGAACCTCCTACGCGGCAGGAGAAACCATGGCAAAGCGCAGGAGTTATTTTGAAGAGATGTGCAAAGAATATCAGCTGGATGAACGCACTACCTCGATTGATATAGTAAACAGGCGTTTTGAGGATGAGCCACGCGCCGATGTTCACATTGCCTATGTAGACCCTGTGCAGCAACCGAAGCGTGTGCGTCCGGAAAGCACTTTTACACACAACCAAGGCTGGAGGGCACGCTGTTATAGCGACGACGTGAGCTTTGTATCCAACACCACCGTGAAAGTGATGCATACACCGGAGGAGTTTCAGTCGATAAACTTACTGACGGAAGATGAAGCCGGAAATCGACTCGAAGTAGTAGCAATAGTGTCTATAAGCCTGCTGCGTGATACTTCTTTCTTGACCCCTCTTTCCTTCCAAATTCCGCTACATGGAATTACCGAATCCGGTTGCAAGGAGTATTTGCTCATGCGCAATGAGCAGTGCACATTTCCATCGGAGCCCGGGAAGGCTACTGTGAAGCGCGCCGATGGACTAATGCTTTGGAAGATCAATGTTGATCGCTCGGGTACGTTTGTAATTGCGCGTCCTGCGAAAGATGTCGAGGCCATCACATTCACCGCACCGACGGGCTATGCCATCACACGTGCAATAGCCACATCGTCGAGCCCCTATATGCAAATCAATGCCGATATCGCACTGAACCAGCTTACGGCGACGTTTAGTCAAATACCTGCGCCCGAAAACGTGTTGTGTGAATTTGTGATTACCGACATGGAGGGCAATGAATACACTACCACCGGAATTACAGCGAAGGTTTTGATGACCGATCCGCTGTTGTCGTTCCTCAGGCGCAACGAGAACACACTTCCAGACCCCGCGCTTGCCAACGCAAAAAAATAATCCCCTAAAATCAGAATACCATGAAATTGAAAATGCATTTGTTCCTTTTGTTTGCGGTTGCGACAATGGGAATGTCGGCTCAGGTCTCCATCCCTCAGCTGAATGAGCTAAGTTTTCAGCAAGTAGCAGAGAGTTACAATACCTATAACAAGGATCGTGAGATAATGGTTTTTGTTTCAGGTTTCACCCTTGAAGGCGATGCCAAGCTGCTTGCAAGTAATCAAGTAGAAGTGCTATTTAATCCGGTAGCCGGCACCGACAGGCAAGACTGCAAGTTGTTGCGCTGGGACCCCGTGCTGCGTGTGTGGACAAAATTTGAAGGCAACCAATTGCAAACAATCAAAGAAGCTACTGCGCCTTACTGGTCGGCTTTTGTGAATGGCCCCGGCATGTATGCGTTGATGAAGGAGGTGGAGCTGAAGGGACAAACACGGCTTACTGTTCCCGATGGATACCGTGCAGATGGCTGGAGGTATGCGCATGCAAACTCTGGTATTGTTTGCGAAGGGTTCACCCCCACGAGCGAAATAACCATACCGCTTCCTTCCATTTCTCCGCTTGCTGTTGTTTCGATGCAGCTGCGCAAAACCGGTGAACCATTGATGAACCTCACTGACATGAAAGTGGGCAAGGTGGTGAAGGGCTTGTGGAAAGATGCTGCTTGCACCGATGCCATGTTCGAAATGGTATTGGCTTCTAAATAAATTATCAATCACGTAAATCCTCAATTCATATGAAATCCATAATTTGTGCATCATTGGCCACTCTGCTCTGTGTCCAATCAACCGATTTGTTTGCCACTGCAGCGCACGTCGATATAGGCGAGGGGCTGAAAAGAAAAATCATTCGATTCGAAGCGGTGAAGGCGTATGAGGGTCTGGACATTACCATCAAGAATTTACTTCACGACTCTGTGTATGTTGATATTGGTGCAGGTTGGATTTTTCCGACTACCGATCCTGCTTATCAGCCGCAGGTCGTGTCGCGATCACACATGATTTGCCTGGGCGTTGGTGAAGAACGCAAGGCGCGTGTGCTCACGCTCTGCGGCAATGCGCCGGCCCGCGGTGTATCGGCCGGTTACGACGATTTTGAACGACCCATTTTGGGTAAGTCCGACATGATAGCAACCTTGAAAAATCTGGAGCCCTACAAACTCGACAACAAGGGCATTACACAGAGTATCGTATGGCACTACACCAACAACCATTCGGTAGCATCGTTTCATCAGGGCAACTCCGGATTGGAAGATTATCTCACTGCCATGAATGTCTTCCAGAAAAATGAACCAACTGCGGTCGATCCCGGCTATCGTGTTCGCTACCGGGAATCGAATGAATCGGATGACTCTTACTTTTCCGGATTGTCGGAAGAAATAGAGGGCCATGTGAAGGTGAAGGTCAATGAAGCCACCAACTGCATGATTGCCTTGCTGGATGAGAATGGTCAACTGCTGAAACCGTTGAAGTATGTCAATAATCAGCAGCCGGGAGAATATGCTTTGTCGTTTAAGAGCAATGTGTACGATTTACCCAAGGGCAATTATACTGTTGCGGTTGTCGATCGAAGTGGCAACAAGTTAGGGGAGTTGCCGGTGGAGATTTAACGTTCAGCAATTCGCAACCAATAAAAAGGGCAGGTATTCGTACCTGTCCTTTTTTGTTTGCATCGATTTCTGAAATTGAATCGAGGTTCTTTAGTATCGCTACCTTTGCGACGTGAATTCATTCTCCAACCTCAACCTCAACAACGCTCTTCGCAACGCCCTCGACGATATGGGCTTCAACGAACCAACGCCTATTCAGGTGCAAGCGTTCGCGCCCATCATGGCAGGCAATGATGTGCTGGGTATTGCGCAAACAGGCACGGGAAAAACATTTGCCTACCTCATGCCGCTCATTCGGCAATGGCAGTTTCAGCAAAAGAAAACGGTGAGTATGCTGGTAGTGGTGCCCACGAAAGAATTGGTGGTGCAGGTAGAAGATGCTTTTAAGACCATTGCGAAATATTCGAGTTTGAGAGCAATCGGTGTGTATGGCGGCCCAAGCATTAAAACGCAAGCCGCAGATATTGCTCAGGGTACCGATGTGGTTATTGGCACACCCGGACGTATCAACGATTTGTTGTTGCACGGAACGATCAATCCTCGTCAGGTGAAAAAACTGGTCATCGATGAAGTTGATCAGTTGCTCAACCTGGGATTTCGAAAAGACCTCCAACATTTACTCGATGTATTGCCCGAGAAAAGACAAACGCTCATGTTTTCTGCGACTATGACGGCCGATGTGGAAGCAATCATTGCATCGTATATGCAGCGCGTTGTGCGCATAGATGCCGCGCAAGTGGGCGAAACAGCAGTGGGTATTGAGCAGCGTTTATATGAAGCTCCGAACTTTTATTCGAAACTCAACTTGCTGAAGCATTTGTTGAAAACAGATGCAAGTATGACACGTGTCCTCGTATTTGCAGGAGGCAAGCGCATGGCCGATCGACTGGAGTTTATGCTGGAAGAAGAATTGGGTGATGAGCTGGCAGTTATTCACGCCAACAAAAACGCGAACAAGCGATTGCGCACGGTGCAGGAATTTGCCGAAGGCCAATGTCGCATTCTCGTTGCGAGCGACTTGCTTGCTCGCGGTATCGATGTGGAAGGAGTAACCCATGTAATCAATTTTATGTTGCCCGAAGCCCCGGAAGATTATGTGCATCGCATTGGCCGCACGGGTAGGGCGCAGCGCGCAGGCGTCGCAATATCAATGGCAGCGCCATATGAAGAGTCATCGCTGCTTGCCATAGAAGAGCTTATGGGTAAGCGTGTTCCGCGCTGTGAATGGCCTGCAGTAGTAACATTGAGCAACGATATGTTGCCCGATGAAACCGAGCGTGGACCAATGCCTGTGAAGGTGAAGGCACCCAAGCTCGATGGGGGAGGTGCCTTTCACGAAAAGCTCGATAAGAATAAAAAAGTCCCAATCAAAGTTACCCGCGCCGATAAGATGAAGGCGAAATACGGAAAGAATTATCAGGGCGGTCATAGCAATAGCACGCGCTGATTGCGCTTAGGATTGCAATAAACAAGATTGGTTTTTGACGAATGTCACTTGTTCTGCAATTGTGCACCATTTACTTTCGTCCAAAATCAATTGTATATGAAACAAATCATTTTTGCCCTGTTCATGATGTTGGTGAGTGTAGCCATAGCTCAACCAACGGGAGAAGGTTCAGGCAAACGAGTAGCCGTGGTGATGACGAACGGCAATGAATATATTGGCACAATCACCAAGGACGATGGCAGAGAAATTCTCTTGAACAGCGAATCGGTCGGGCCCATTTTCCTTTTGAAGTCCGATATTCGAACTATACACGATGCGGAAAGTCCCAAGAGTGTGGTCCAGGGTGAATTTCGAGATACAGGTCCATTCACAACGCGCTATTGTTTTACAACAAATGCACTCGGAATCAAAAAGGGCGAGAATTATACGATGTTGAATCTGTACGGTCCTGAAGTTCATCTTGCATTGACGGATCGATTCTCGACAGGTATCATGAC
>JBJTRD010000363.1:0-5832 GCA_046075945.1 Flavobacteriales bacterium | reverse complement strand
AGGGTTTGATGGGCGAAAAAATCGAAATTCTGGACCAGCAGGAGAAGTGGGCGATGATACGAATGGTGGCAGATGGCTATGAGGGCTGGATGGATTGCAAACAGTTCGGAGATGTCGGGGATCGCTCAATCAACGGGCAACTATCTGCTGCTCTTACGCTTTGTAATCTGCCCGATAAGACTAATCAATGGCTGGCGGCGGGTTCATATATACCGCAGGAAGTTTCTTTTTCAGGTAATCAATCAAGTTACAGCGGAAGTGAAGTGGATATTGAGCGGTGCGCACTGCAGTTTCTGAATGCTCCTTATCTGTGGGGAGGACGCACCGTGATGGGCATCGATTGTTCGGGATTTACTCAACTGGTGATGCGGCTCAACGGGAGTTTCATTCCCCGCGACGCATACCAGCAGGCCGAGCTAGGTAATGAAGTAACGTTTGTGGAGGAAGCGAAAACCGGTGATCTGGCTTTTTTCGATAACGCTGAAGGACGCATTGTGCATGTCGGTATTGTGCTACGAAGGTCCAATGAGATGGTAGAAATAATTCACGCTTCGGGCAAAGTGCGCATCGATGTGCTGGACCATCAGGGCATTTTTAATCGCGAGCTTTCTGCCTACACGCACAAGCTTAGAATTATCAAGCGCACGAAATAAGTCTGCCGTACATTTGTCGCCCTTTTTTTATTTCTATGACAAGTCTTGAACAATTAGAGCAAACCGTTGAATGGTTGCGAGCAAAAGGTATCAACGCCCCTGAAGTTGGAATCATTCTGGGCACGGGCCTCGGCGATCTGGCGAATGCCATCGAAAGCGAAAAGCAATTCAGCTATAACGTTATTCCTCATTTTCCCATAGCCACCGTTGAGTTTCATTTTGGTAAACTCATCTATGGAAATCTCAATGGTAAAAAGGTAATCGCTTTTCAGGGAAGATTTCATTATTACGAAGGCCATAGTATGGACGATGTTGTGATGCCTGTGCGCGTAATGAAAATGCTGGGCGTAAAACATGTTTTGCTATCGAACGCCGCAGGAGCAATCAACCTGTCATTTAAGAAAGGTGATTTGATGTTGATTAATGACCACATCAATATGCAGCCGGATAATCCACTGCGTGGTCCAAACATCGATGAGCTCGGTCCGCGTTTTCCCGATATGTCTGAACCTTATTCGCGCACTTTGAATGATACGCTTCATACAATTGCTAAAAAGAATGGGTTGGAATTAAGAGAAGGAGTGTACGTATCAGTTCCGGGCCCGAATCTGGAGACTCGTTCTGAATACCGTATGCTGAAAATGTTGGGTGCCGATGCAGTGGGCATGAGCACGGTTCCTGAAGTTATTGCTTGCAATCATATGTCGCTGCCTTGCTGTTGCATATCCGTAATCACGGATACATGTGATCCGGATAACCTCACCAAGTTGAGCGTGGAAGAAATTATCGCAACAGCACGCCAGGCGGAAGCAAAACTGGGAGTGCTTTATAAGGAGTTAATTGGGGAACTGTGAGGCGAGGTGCGAGGTAATAAGAAGGCTTCAAGTTACCGCTTAAAAATATTCTATCTGAATTGCTCACGTTGAAATTTCAACGAGGGCTTTCTTATTCGCCACTCGCCATTTGCCATTCGTCATTCGTCATTCGTCATTCGTCACTATATTTGCGCGCCTTTTCGCAGGCGGGTTTTACTTCACATCTTCAACTGTTGCGCGGCGGTAGCGCTTTTTATCTGAAAATGGTTGTTCAATTCAATTGGAATCGGCGTTAACAACCAATAGTATATTTTATGATGAATTTCGAACTACTCGGGCTGAGTAAGCCCGTATTACGAGCCATTTCCGAGTTGGGATTTGAGTCGCCAACACCCATTCAGGAACAAGCAATTCCCGTGATGCTCGGAGGAAACCAGGATGTGGTCGCTCTTGCGCAAACAGGTACCGGTAAAACGGCAGCATTCGGTTTGCCACTGATCGATTTACTCGATTTTAATCAGCGTCATACACAGGCGCTCATACTCGCACCCACGCGCGAGTTGTGCATGCAGATTACACGCGACTTACAAAATTTCTCTAAGCACGTGAGTGGCGCGCACGTGGTAGCCATCTACGGAGGCGCAAGCATAGAAGGACAAATTCGCGAGATGCGTAAGGGGCCGCAAATTGTGGCTGCTACTCCGGGACGCTTAGTGGATATGATAGAGCGCGGTGTGGTTGATTTGGCACGCATCGAATTCGTTGTGCTCGATGAAGCCGACGAAATGCTGACGATGGGTTTCAAGGAAGATCTGGATTTAATTCTCTCTCAAACTCCGGATGAAAAAAACACGTGGCTTTTCTCTGCCACGATGCCGCAAGAGGTGCAGCGCATTGCGAAGAATTATATGAGCGATCCTTTCGAGGTGACCGTAGGGCAGCGCAATTCGGGTAATGAGAACATCGAGCACTTGTATTATGTCGTGCATGCAAAGGATCGCTACCTTGCGTTAAAGCGAATCGCCGATTACAATCCGGATATTTTTGCTATCGTTTTCTGTCGCACAAAAGCGGAAACACAGCAGGTAGCCGATGCGCTTATAAAAGACGGTTACAACGCCGATGCTTTGCACGGAGACTTGTCGCAGGCGCAACGCGACTTCGTAATGAAGCGCTATCGCAGTCGCTCGCTGCAAATGCTGGTCGCTACTGATGTGGCTGCACGCGGTATCGACGTGAATGATGTAACACACGTAATCAATTACAATCTCCCCGACGAGATTGAAAGTTATACGCACCGCAGCGGACGCACGGCTCGTGCAGGTAAAACGGGAGTCAGTATTGCCATCATCCACAGCAAGGAGTTACACAAGATTCGTGAGATTGAAAAAATCATCAAGCGCAAATTTTCGCAGGCTCAAATACCCACCGGTTTCGATGTGTGTGAGCAACAGCTGATGGCTTTGGTGAAGCGCATTCATAATGTAGAGGTCGATGAAAAGACAGTGGAGCGATATCTCCCGCAGGTGTTTGAAGAGTTGCAGGAGCTTTCTCGCGAGGATATCATCAAGCGATTTGTATCGATTGAATTCAATCGCTTTGCGGAATACTATCGCAACGCACCGGATTTGAATCACAATGCGCAGCGCGATGATCGCCGAGCGCTTGCTCCGGGTGTCGTTAAGTTATACATGAACATTGGAGGTATCGATGGTTTTGATTTTAATACCATTAAGGAGTTCATCGCAGAGAACGCAGAAATCAATACAAGCGATATTACCTGGACAGATCTGAAGAATACCTTCTCATTAATCGAAGTGAAGAATGAGGTGGTGGAAAAGATTATGGAAACTATACACGGTGCACAATACCGGGGCCGCACCGTTCGCGTGGAGTCACGCGGTAATCGCGATGCCGGTATTCCGCGTACACGTTTCCGCAGCGACAAGCGCCAAGGCGGTGGTGGCGGATTCCATAAAGGCAAAGAAGGCGGCTTCGATCGCAAGAAGAAATCCTACGGCGACCGCGATGGCGGGTTTAAGAAGGGGAAGAAGAAAGGGAATAGGTGATAGGGTATAGGTGATAGGGTATAGGTAAGAGGTATAAAGTGGCTAATGCCTAACCTACCACCTACCACCTACCACCTACCACCTACCACCTTCCACCTATCACCTATCACCTATCACCTATATCCTATCAAACTGATAGCTCCGCTTTGGCAATAGGCACCCCCGTCTTACTAATTGCCGCATACCCGCCTTCGATTTCTGAGAAGTTGCGGTATCCGCGTGCTTGAAGGATGGAGGCTGCTATCATGCTGCGGTAGCCACCCTGACAATGCAGGTAGAAATGTTCTTTTGGTTGAATGGAATTCATCCATTGATTGATTTCGGCGAGCGTATGGTTTTCGGATCCCGTAACGTGACCATTCTCGAATTCGCTGCATTTGCGCACATCAATCACTTTTGATTTTCCTGCAACAAACTCTCCTTCGAATTGCGTCGCATTGATGCGCACAATGGTATCGATTTGTTTGCCGCTATTTTTCCAGGATGTAAAACCTCCGGCCAGATGTCCCAGTACTTGATCAAATCCTACTCGGCTTAAGCGGGTTATGGCCTCTTGTTCTTTGCCTGTATCTGTTATGAGCAAAAGCTTTTGATTCACGTCGGCAATCATGGCTCCTACCCACGGTGCGAAATCTCCGTTCAATCCTATATTGATGGAATTCGGAATAAACCCGTTGTGAAATTCTGCCGCGCTGCGTGTGTCGAGAATGAGCGCGTCGGTAGTTTCCGCAACCGTTTCGAATTCACCCGGCGTAAGGGCTTTCATGCCATTGCTCATTACTTCATCGAAGGAAGAATAGCCACCTTTGTTCATGGCCACATTCAGCGGGAAGTAGGCAGGTGGCGCGGCGAGGCCATCGGTAACGGCTTTGATGAAACTCTCTTTGTTGGGTTGATTGAGTGCGTAATTAATTTTTTTCTGATTGCCCAAATCGTCCACTGTTTCCTTCATCATGTTTTTACCGCAAGCACTTCCTGCACCATGCGCAGGATAAACAATCACATCATTAGCCAGCGGCATTATCTTGTTCATCAAACTATCGTACAGCATTCCTGCAAGCTCTTCCTGCGTGAGGTGTGCGGCTTTTTGCGCAAGATCGGGTCGTCCTACATCGCCCAGAAACAGCGTATCGCCCGAGAAGATACAATGGTCTTTACCCGCTGCGTCTTTCAATAAGTACACGGTGCTTTCCATCGTATGTCCCGGAGTGTGCAATGCTCGTATCGTTATATCGCCCAGTTTGAACTCTTGTCCGTCAGTGGCAATGATTGCATTAAATGCAGGTTGGGCGGTTGGTCCATAGATAATGGGTGCGCCTGTGGCTTTGCTCAAATCGAGATGTCCCGACACGAAGTCGGCGTGAAAATGTGTTTCAAAAATGTACTTGATGGTTACGCCATCTTTTTTTGCGCGATCGAGATACGGTTGTATTTCACGCAGCGGATCGATGATGGCAGCTTCGCCATTGCTTGTTATGTAATAGGCGCCTTGAGCAAGGCAGCCGGTATAGATTTGTTCGATTTTCATAGCGATGAATGTTGGACAAAAGTAGTTATTGGGTCCATTGATATTCTTTGATCCTTGTCAGAGATGCAAATGAATAGATGCTTTTGTTCCCTGTGGGTAATTTTTGTTACAAAGAAAAAGGCCTCCGAAAGAAGGCCTTTTCAATGAAAAATGTAAACCCTTATTTTTTCGCAGGGGCCGCCGGTGCAGCGGGCGCCGCAGAAGTGCCTTCTACCGGTTCTACTTTGATGAGTTCAACCTCGAAAATCAATGTTGAGTTACCCGGAATCTTCGCCTGATTGCGCGAACCATAGGCAAGTTCAGATGGAATATAGAACGTTGTTTTTCCACCTTCCTTCATCAATTGCAATCCTTCTGTCCAGCCCGGTATAACCTGGTTAAGACCAAAAGTGGCAGGAGTTCCGCGTTGTACAGAGCTGTCGAAAACAGTTCCATCGATGAGGGTGCCGTGGTAATGAACCGTCACCTTGTCGTTGCCATCAGGCTGAACACCGGTTCCTTCTTGCGTGTTGAGATATTGAAGACCTGATGCGGTTGATTGTACTCCCTTTTTCTTCTTGTTTTCAGCGAGGAATGCTTCACCCGCCTTCTTGTTGGCCAACGATTTTTGCTCCGCTATTTTACGTGTTTCTTCCTTGTAGATTTTTTCAGATGTCAACGCATCGAAGGTCGCTTTACCTGCCAGGTGTTCAGAGATGGCTTTTTTGATGAGGTCTTCATTGTATTCGCTTATGCCGCTTTTCTTGAGTGTTTCAGCCATGGTGATA
>JBJTRD010000362.1:0-2244 GCA_046075945.1 Flavobacteriales bacterium | reverse complement strand
GTTCATATCGACCTGGAATGTCACTTCAAAATTCTCGGGTGAGGAAATACAGTCTGTGCAAGACTCCCAGCAAACCACCGGAAGTACCGCGTCACCGCTAACTTGCAACAAGCGGTTGGTGTAAATATCCGTTGTAACTGTGCAGGAAGAACCGGCAATAAGATTCTCCTGGCCTGTCCATGAATCGTAAGCAAACTTGTACTCATGTGTTCCTTCGGGCAGCGATGCCGTGCCTGTCCAGATACCATCGCCATCCGCATCGGTAAGAGCGAAACATCCGCCACACCATCCATTGAAAGAACCATTTACCTCGGGAGTAGTAAATCCGGTAACATTTTGCATGTCGACCTGAAAGGTGATGTTGTATTGAGAAACTACCACCACTTCACCTCCGAATTCTACATCATCAAAGTAATAGGTCTTTTCTCCTGCGGTTGCGCCATCAACACCGAAGTTGAAGAAGATGGATGCTTTATCATAAGTAAAATTCAGGTTCAGTGCAGCTGTGCCGACAGACTCATTTGAGAAATCGAAAACAAGTGTTTCCCAGTCGTTGGCAACAGAGGTAGTCACATTCGTTTCTACGCTGTGCGTCGGGTTGGTGTGATCTTCCACTTTCAGGCGAACTTGAATGCCCGCATCGGGCGACCACACACGAACAGACATGGTGGTTGCATCTGCCGTGAATGGAACCGGACTGCTAAAACCCAATTGAGCAGGAGCTGTGATAGTAACGCCCGATGAAGCGCCTGCAGTTGCGCTCTTGGTTACGCGTGCCACAGTATTGGATGCGTTCGTGGGATCTACCACGATGGTTGCATCTTCCGAACCATCAAAGCCCAACAAACCATACTCGATGTTGGCGTCGTCGAACGTAACCGGCAAATTCATCTGATTCAACACAATCGTGTTGCAAGGCGCACAACTTTCCCAGCAAACAGTGCCAACATTCATTGGCCCGTCAACAGTAATCGAGCGGTTCGTGTAAATGTCGACCGTGTTCGTGCATGAAGAACCAGGTGTCAAATTTTCCTGCCCCGTCCAGTTATCGAATGAGAATTTGTATTCATACGAACCTGCAAGCAAAGGCAGCGTAACCGACCATACATTATCACCATCCACATCGCTCATAGGAGTGCAGTTGCCGCACCAGCCATTGAACGTACCGTTTATTTCAGGTGTGGTGAAAGGCACAGCCACCTGATTCATATCTACCTCGAATGTCACATCAAAGGGACCGGAGTTGATTCCACACGCAGCGCAACTGCCATAACACACCGGTGGCAACACAACATCCTGCGTAAGAGACAGAACTCGATTGGTATAGATGTCGGTTGTCATGGTGCACGCAGAACCCGGCGTGAGCGACTCTTGCCCCGCCCAGTTGTCATGGCTGAACTTGTATTCATAGTTACCCGCTTGTAGGGTCAGTGTAATAGACCAGATGCCATCACCATCTGCATCCTGCAAAGAGGTGCAGTTTCCGCACCATCCGTTGAAAGTTCCATTTACTTCAGGCGTTGTGAAACCTGTTTGCTCGTTCATATCTACTTGAAAGGTTACATCATAGTTGACAGGGGCTGCCGCACATTCTACGCAGGCTCCCCAGCATACGACCGGTAGCACAACGTCTTGCGACACTACCAGCGAACGGTTGGTAAAACCGAAGTTGGTAACCGTGCATGCGCTTCCCTGCAACAGTGTTTCCTGTGATCCCCAGCCGTCGGCAGAAAATTTATACTCATAATTACCGGCAGCCAGGTTAGTAGTTGCTTCCCAAATGTTATCACCATCAAGGTCGGACATTTGGAAACAGTTTCCGCACCAGTTGTTGAAACTTCCATTCACTTCCGGAGTGGTGAAACCGGATTGTTGGCTCATGTCTACTCGGAATGTAACGTTGAATGCAAGTGCTGTCTGTTGAAAGATGAGGACCATTAGTACAATGGCTGAACGCGTAAAAATTGGATTCATGGTGATTTGTTTGCGGCTAATATAGACTAATTGTACTATCTACAAAATCGTTGGATTTATTGAATTAACATTATCTTTGGCTCGCACTCGACCATTGGTTTAGTTTGGAATAAACTACATGGCGACATTCTACAACCTCATGGAAAAAGTATCTAAACCGATCCCCAAAGCCACACAGTCGGAGGACATGTATTCCATTCCTATTGACGCATTCTTCAAATCGGCCTTCTCGGTCGACTGTGTAATTTTCGGGTATCATGAGCGCGACCT
>JBJTRD010000361.1:0-12624 GCA_046075945.1 Flavobacteriales bacterium | reverse complement strand
TAAATGACAGTGCACCGAGCGCGATGGCCATGGTGAGAAATACTTTTTTCATCGAATTACTTTTTTTGAATGGTTAGCTTTTTTCAAATGTACAGCGAACTCTGACTAATCGGTTTAGCGGTTAACTAAACTTTAACAGCTCCGTTGATTTTCTTGCCGGTTACCGAAAATTGTGCCAAAGGAAATTACCTGCTAATTTCGAATCGAACGGCCTCGCGATTTGTCGACTGCAGCCATTGAATGAGGTACACTCCGGTTGGCCACAACGTTGTGTCAATGGATTGACTTGCTGAGATGGCTCTGCTCTCAAAGACAACATGTCCGGTTGCATTGATAATTCGGAATGGCTTTAAGTCAGGGTTGGTAATGGTTACGCTCGTCGAGGCCGGGTTCGGATAAACGTGCCGGTCGGAATCACCGGTTTGTGTGACACCATTGACGATGAGCAGATTGTTGCCACCGCAGCCATTTTCGTTATAGGCCTGCAGCTGGTATACATCGTTGCCCAGCGGTTGGCTGCTGCCACCCACCAGAATGTTTCCATCAACGTTCCACAGAAAATCTGTAAACAGGTTCGAATTGGTACAAACAATTTGTTGCGAAGCTGAATCGACCGCCAAGAGGGGAATTTCGGTTTCATAAATTGCAATAGAAGTTCCCGTAGTGCCGGATGCATCAACCATACTGCATGACAATACGGGTTCGTAATTGCCGGCAGCTTCATATTCCACAGCTATTTGTCCTGTGAAGTTATCGATTACACTAATGCCGGTATTCAATGAGCATACGAGTCCGCTTATAGTATCAGTAAGGTTGTTGAAGTAAATAGTTACCGGGGCACATCCATTTGAACTGCTTATGGCAAGATGTGGCTGAGCAACTGAAACCGAGTCGGAAGCTACAGAGCAGCCAAAGGAATTTGTTGTTACCACATAGTAATAACCATTTTGAGTAATGCCATCCAGCTCTGCGTTGAGTATTGAATTTTGACTTGTTTCTATCAGCTCACCATTGAGGTACCATGCGATGTCATCACTGCCGCAGTTCGTACATTGAACTTCATTTGAGTTGATGTCGAACGACAGTTGTGGTTGAGCAGAAGGCGAAAAAACGTTTACCGTCAAGGTCGTATCCGCAATTGAGTTTCCAATGGTGATTGTGTAGGAAAGTTCATACACTCCCGGTTCAGCTATTTCGAGGTCAAAAGAACCGGAGCATTCACCGGATACTACTTCACCGTTTAGCGTGTAAAGACAAGTAGCCTCAGGTGTGAATTCATTGTTGTTATTGATGTGCAAATTAAAAGGTGGGCAGCCGCCTAGCACCTGGGTAGTAACATCGGTATAAAGAAAAACGCATGTGCTGTCGTCTTCGTTTGCCTGTGGGTTAAAGTTCAAAGCTGTGAAGGAAGTACAGCCCCGATAGATGCAAGGAACGGCCTGATAGGTTGCAAGCGGATTATAATTATCGGCTTCGCTATCCGTGCAGCCGGCCACGAGGCAGGTTCCGTCATCGAAAGTAGCTTCGCTATTGAAGTTGTCCGCGTCTTCATTGGTGCAGCCAGCGTAATCGCATGAACCATCTTCCAGCGTTGCATCGCTCTCATAATTTACCGCAAGTTGATCGGTGCAGCCGGGATTTTGATTTTGAGGGAGTATAGTGAGACGGATGAGAAATGATTTGTTGCTCGTAAATGATGCGTTGATATTGTTGTAACGAATCAACGAGGATTCTCCGATGCTCCGGCCGTTGCGAGCCATGAGAAATGGTTGAATAGAGTCAACTTCTTCGACGGCCATGTAGTAGATACTGTCTGTCAGCATAGCGAACGGGGTATCGAAATCGAGATAAATCAAACGCTCCTCACCAGGCTCATTCAAGTCTCCGAAATTTACGATGTAGGGTGGCGTGAAGGCGAGCAGGGTAACCACAGATTGATTGTAAACAACACCTCTTACTTCTTTTCCGATTTGAGTACCTGTTGCCACAGCAGCTTGGATAGTGTGGCAGTAGTGCGTGGGTCCTTTATTCTCGAAAAAGTTACCATAAGAAACCTGGTACTGATCATAGAAATTATCCGGAGAGTTGCTGTCCACCATTGGACCCTCATCCTTTGCATAAGTAAAGGGAGTAACCTGGAAATCCAAGCTATCTAAATTGTTGCCGGGTGAGTCGTCCGTTGCGTCTTGCAATACAGAAAACAGCACTTTGTAATCACCTACTCCGGCATTCGGTGTATGGTTACCGGTAATAGCCAAACTGGCTGCTGCACCTACCTCCACAACTGTTGGTTGTCCCGTTTGATTGTAGGTTGTCGTTGTGTTGTTATGAATTACACGTGCATTCAAACGCACGCCGGATTGACTGTTACCGCCGATATTAAGTATTTGTGATTTGAACTTAAGACTGGGTAAAATAGCAAGTGGATATTGATTGTATTCCTGGTTTGCCAAACTGGGAATACCGTCGACTGTAGCATTGTCGGTATATTGAACTCTCGTAATCAGGAGGTCGTTTTCGTTTGGACTATAAACGGTAATGTCATCTAATAACCACCAGTAGTAGGTTCCCTGGTATTGAAACTTCAATCGAACATTTGGCTGATTGGCGGCCCATTCGCTTATGTTGACGGACTTCCACTCTGAGTTCGGTGATTGTATTCCTTCATTCGAGGCTATTTGAATCCAGGATGCACCGTCATCGGTTGAAATGTGCACAGTGGTGGAGGCTTGAAAATGTCGATACTGTTGTTGGAACGTGAGCACACAGGTATTTATACCGGTTAGGTCGAACGATTCGGTTATCAGCCAGGCAGTATGCGGTGCGGGGTCCGGGCCTGAGCCTAAACCTGCACCACAAGCGTTTCCGGGATCATCCCAGTAGTTTCCATCAAAAATGACAAAACCATTGTTTTGAGATGGTGAACTTATGGGCGCTGCAATCGCAGAGCAGGAACCTCGGGCCCCCACTAAATTGTTGGGCGTTGTGTCGGGCCCGCGATATTCCCAATGTGCTACATTGAATAGACTGGTTACTCCAACTTCCCAATTTTCAGGTATACCGTTGGCAAAATCCCATGTCTGAACCGGAGTACCATACACCTGAGCGAAGGTTTGTTCGGCCAAAAGCAAGGAGAATGAAAGGAAAAGTGAAATGCGAATCATACAAACAAATTGAGCTGCTAAAATCGTTCAGACGAATGTAATCACACTTCGTGAATTCACTGAAGTTATTAACCTTTAATTTGTTCGGCCATTTTCAAAATAATCCCATCAGAAAGTCCAATCTTGGGAACAATCATTTGCTTTACACCGGCGGTTCTCATAATGCGCAGATAAATTTCGCATGCAGGAATTATTACGTCTGCACGATCGGGCCGAAGTCGATATTTAAAAATGCGTTCATCCACATCGACAGTACTGAGCTCGTTACAAAGAGTTTGTATTTCCTGAAATGTAAGCAGTTCCTGTGGCTTTTTGCCCTGCAGTTTGAAGAGTGTGTTAACATTGCCACCCGTCCCGATTGCCAGTATTTTACCGCCCCCTTTAATGGTTGATTTCAGCCAGCGATCGATTTCTTTCCATGTATCCTTTTCTACTTTGCCTGCCAGCATTCTCACAGTTCCAATAGAAAACGATTTCCCTTTAATTTTTTTTCCTTTACGTATGAGGGTAATCTCGGTGCTTCCGCCTCCCACGTCGATGTAGAGATAATTCCCTTTCGCATTCAGATTTTGAGCAACATAATTGCTAAAAATCAATTCAGCCTCACTCTCGCCGCTCAACACCTCCACTTTAAAGTTTGCCTCACGCTCGATTGTTTCCAGAACCGATTTACTGTTGGTGGCTTCGCGCATAGCCGATGTAGCACATGCACGAAACATTTCAACCTGATGCACATCCATGATATACCAAAACGCACGCATTGTTTTTACAAGTTGACGCAGTCGTTCATCGGAAATTCGGCCGGTGGTGAAAACATCTTCGCCTAGTCGAACAGGAACGCGCGTTAGCGAAACCTTATCAATTCGAATCTGATTGTTGAACTCGCGTACTTCTTCTATTAACAAACGAATAGCGTTTGATCCTATGTCTATCGCAGCCAGTTTCACTTTTTACCGGTCTTTTTTTTATTGTATGTGTTGCTCTCTATGAAATTGGCCGCAGCCTCCTGCACATCCGAATTTTTCTCGGGTGATTTGCTTTTGGCTTTCAATGGAATTCCTTCAAGCTGGATATCAATCATTTTTTGTAGCTCTTTCTGCAAGTGGCCATCGTATATCGGTACGGTCACCTCAATTCGATGTTCGATATTTCGGACCATCCAGTCTGCACTTGAAAGGAAATATAATGGCGAGCCGCCATTGCCGAATATCAGTACACGGCTATGTTCGAGGTACCTTCCGATAATATTGACGACACGAATATTCTCACTTTTTCCCTCCAAATCGGGTATCAGCGAGCAAATGCCCCGTATAATCAAATTTACTTTTACACCAACTTGTGACGCTTCGTACAGTTTGCGAATCATGGAAGCATCCACGAGATTATTCAGTTTAAGCGTAATGGATGCATCCAGACCTTTTTCAGCTAATTCAATTTCAGCATTGATTAAGTCAATGAATCTGCGGCGTGTATTGAACGGCGAAACGATTAAATGCCGGTGAACGCTTCTGATATAATTACTTTCAAAAAAATCAAATAACTTTTTGGCTTCTTCACCAATTTCTTTGTGAGCTGTTATCAGCGCATGGTCTGTATACATCTTCGCCGTGCGCTCACTGAAATTACCTGTACCCGCATACACATAGCGCACTGTCTTGCCCGACTCTCGTCGAGATACCAAAATCAATTTACAATGAACTTTTAAACCTTGCACACCGGGTATGACGCGAACACCCGCTTCAGTTAGTTGTCGTGTAATTTTAATATTGTGCTCTTCATCGAAACGCGCCTGAAGTTCGACCAATGCAGTGACTCTTTTTCCATTGCGTGCTGCATTGATGAGTGCGTTTATAACCTGGGAGTTCTTAGCTACACGGTAAAGGGTAATGCGAATAGTTTTTACATCGGGATCAATGGCCGCCTGTCGTAAAAAGTCAATTGTATGCTGAAACGAGTGGTAGGGGAAGTGAAGCAGAACGTCTTTGTTACGAATGGCAGCAAACAAGTTCACATCTGATGAAAAAACGGGGTGGGGTGTAGGCCGCTTTTCAGGCCAGCATAAATCCGGTCTGCCGAGCGAAGGGAATGACATCAAGTCTTTCTTATTGTGATAGCGCCCGCCAGGAGAAATGTTTTCAATATTCTTGATTTTGGCTCTTTTCAATACAAGGTCGAGCACGTGATGTGGAATGGAATTGTCGTAGTTCAAACGAACGTACTCTCCTTTTTTGCGCTGGGTAACGCTTCTTGACATTTTTTCTACCAATCCTTTTGATAAATCGTCATCGATATCGAGCTCTGCGTCGCGGGTCGTTTTAATGGCCCATGCGTCTGCTTTGCTATATTGGAACGAACTGAATAATTCCTTCAGAAAGTAACGAATGAGGTCGTCGATGAATATCACATATCGCTTGTTCCCAATGTTGGGAAGCTGAACGAATCGAGGTAATTTGGGGGATATTTCAATTAACGCATGGGTCGATCCATGAGTGGCCCCTTTCTTATTCAATTCACAGATCAAATAGATGCTGGAGTCGTTGAGTTGGGGAAAGGGTATGCGGTGGTTCAGGATGACCGGTATGAGATAGGGCTTTATTTGTTCGCTGTAATACTCATTTAAAAACGATACATGATCTTTTGAAATTTGTTTTTCATTCACAAGCGAAACTCCGGCAGACATAAGTTGATCGGTGACATCCTGGAAATACTGATCAAATTTTTCCTGTTGTGAGTTGATTATTTCCTGAATTTCCTGTAGGGTTTCCTCCGGATCGAAATCCATAGGGTCGATGGGTTTTTTAGATACACCCATGGCTCTTCGGAGCGTTGCCACACGCACCCGAAAAAACTCATCGAGATTGTTGGAGAAAATTCCAAGAAACCTCATACGCTCAATGAGTGGCACTCGCGAGTTACGTGCTTCGTTGAGTACGCGCTCGTTGAACTCAAGCCAGGATAATTCGCGATTGATGAACTCGCTTTTCTTTTTCATGATAGGTGTTGCCATGTCCGCAAAGGGAACGCGGTAAAGTTAAGCCTGTGTTTCCTGTGTGTCACCAAATGGAAGACTGAAAAAAGGGGAAGCCACGGCTCCCCCTTGGAAATGAATTCAAACAGATTTTAATAATTGAATTTTAAAGAGACATAAAAATTGCGCCCCGGTGCATTTATACCGCTGGCAAAAACCCGATATTCTGTGTCGAGTATGTTTTCTACACCTCCTTGAAAAGACAGATAGTTTTTGAATGTGTAGCCTATTCGAGCATTAAGCGTGTACCAAGCAGGCATTCCTTCTTCCGTTGCATAATTCAGGTTGTCTTCGCCGCTGTCGGAATAGTCTTCCAGTTTTTTAGCGCCGTTGTACAGCGCATAAGCTTCACCGAAGAATCTTTCTCGCTCGTAATTCACTGAAAGCTTCGCCATCAAAGGCGATATATGATCGAGTGGCAACTCGCCATCTTCCGATTTTATTCTGCCATAGGTGTAATTGCACGAAGCATAGATTGTCCAATATTTGTTTAGCATTGATTTCACGTTAGAATTAAAACCATAAATACTCGCTTGTCCGATGTTTTGCGCTGCTAAAACACGACTTATTTCGCCGTCATAGAAGACGCTATCTGAACCATTATATGTAAAGGAAGCTGTTTGAATAGCGTCCATAAATGACGTGTAGTATACAGCGGTTTCCCAACGCAAAATCCTTCCAAATACTTTCGATACTCCCACTTCATAGGTAATCGATTTTTCGGGCTTTATGTTGGCATTAGGAACAATGAGACTTCCCGGTGTTGATTCAAAAACCTTGGCAAGGTCGTCGATGTTGGGAACACGGAAAGCGCTCGAAATCAGAGCCGATACTTTTAGTCTGTCTGTCGGGTTGTGCACCAACCCCAAACTACCTGAGTAGGTTGGTGTATTTTGGTTGATGGATGTAAATGGAAGTTTGAAAATGGAGGTATCTGCAATGGTCGAGTTTAAACGGCTATATCCCACACGAACCCCGTCGGTGATGTTTGTTTTATCAGACACTTTCCACAAATGGGTCAAGTAGACTCCACCTAAGTTCATATTATTATCACCATCCGGATAACGCGTGTCCAAACCGGATACAGAACCTGTGTAGATATTCACGCTGCTGGCCGTGCTTGTAAGATTATTTACTTGACCGTCAACACCGATTTGCATTTCGTGATGATTGCTTTTATGCTGTGCAAAAAGGTTGAATCCGGATACCGTAACATTTTCGATGCGGCGCTGAAGATTCGGATTTCGATATCTCCGTTGGTATCTGCTTTCTTCGATAATTTGATGATTGAGGTTTAATCGATATATATCAAAGAATGAACCTTCGCGCTTTAAATCCAGGTCGTAACTCAGCATCAATCTTTCTTGAGGCCCATAATACCATTCACTCCATTTTAATGCGCCGCCCGAAACGTCGGTCAATCGATCATAACGAGGCAAATTACTAGAGCTGGAGTATTGCAGATTCAGACCATGCGAAACCTGATCATTTTGTTTGAACAAGAATTTTTGGAGGAGATTGTATTGACTGTAACCTGATTTTATCTGAAGGTCGGGGTCTTCATTGGTGATGATACTGTCAATTCCATATGCGCCCGGTTTGTCGAAATCACTTAAGACGTAACTATCTCTTCGAATGTAGTTTCCATCGAAAAAGGGATTCTTATTGCTTCCGCTTCGGAGGTCACCGAATCGAGAGAATGAGGCAATTGTGCGACTTGCGAATCGCTTCCATCCAAGGTTGACATCTAGGCCTGTGGTGGATTCCTGGTTGACGGTCGAATATCGAGAACGAAGCCCGACTTGCGTCATCGGGTTCTCGTCGCTGCTTAAAATCGGCTTTTTGGTAAAAAGGTGAATGGAGCCGCCCAACGCGTCGGTGCCATATTGCGTGGATGACGGACCGAACAGTATTTCAGCTCTATCAAGCGCAATGTTGTCAACGGTCATGATGTTTTGCAAGTGACCTGCTCTGTAGATGAGATTGTTCATGCGAACGCCATCCACAACAAGCAGTATTCTGCTGGCTTCAAACCCTCTAATGATAGGACTTCCGCCGCCTTGTTGACTTTTTTGCACCAATACGGATCCGTTTTGAGAAATCAAATCGGCGGTGGTTTGTGCCTGGGATCGTGCGATTGTTTTTGAATCGATTAGTTCTATAGGTTGAGCAATTTGACTTTTCTTTTCTTCAATCTTATTATAGGAAATAACGATTTCGTTTAACTGAATGGGTTCCGGAATGGAATCGTGCTGGGCGTGTACAATGGATGACCATAAAAGCAACGATGCCAACCCGAATGAGGTTGAATGGTTGATCATGTGAATGAATATGAATGAGTAAAAAAATGTGGCTGCTCCGACGTGTATCGGATTTTACTCATGACGCGTTGGGCGGTTGTTCAAGGTTTCGAAGGACTCCCTTTCGAATAGAGTTTTTCGGATGAATACAAATCGATTGTCCGGTGGGAAAAGAGACGGTGGTTGCTTCAACCGACTCCTCCGGTTCGCAAACGGTTAGCCCGAACGCGCAGGCTATTTTGGCTAAAGATTGAAGTTGATTTTCATGCTGATGGAGCCCTCCAATTGTGTGCTTTAGTTTTTGCTCGGCGTTATCGGCTACAGCCACAACCTCCACGCATTCACCTTCACGACTTGTACTTACAATATCGTACAATATGCCATCGATTTCTAACTCATCTTCTACCAGCAGGCAGTGGCTAAATTCGGAAGTCGTTAGCGATAGATGCACCCATAATTTGGGATCAGCCATTCTTAGTTCCTTAGCCTGCTTGTGGACCCAAAGTGCAGATGTCAATACCGCCCACATGCCTCCAACCTGACACAGGACGATAGAAACGCAAAACACCGCAACCGATTTTCGGAACATGTTGCGAAAATAGAGGCTTTTTCGTTGTTTCACGCAATTTGTATCCACGCAGGATGTAGGGTTGGAAGTAATCTGTTTGTAATTGATTTGCAACCGGCTTGAAGTAAATTTTGAGCATATTGCATCGCGTTTATATTTGTGACTTCTAAATCCAGAAATTGACATGAGAAAAAGTTTACTTACGCTTGCTGTAGGATTCTTAACCACTTTGAGCGCTATCGCTCAATATCGTTGTGGAACAGACATTATGAATAATCGAGCCCGCGCTCGAAACCCTTTCCTTGTTCAGGCGCAAGACAACTATGAGCGTTTGATGCGCGAAGAGATGATAGAGTGGAGAAACAACCGTTCAGGTGAACCTGAAGCCGTTCTGGTTATTCCTGTTGTATTCCACGTGCTCCACCTGGATGGTCCTGAAAATATCTCTAATGAGCAAATTCTGGATCAGATGGAGGTGTTGAACAGAGATTACAATAAGCTCAATGCGGACACCATTGAAGTAGTAAGCGGCTTCGATACAATCGTAGCCAATGTTAGGCTGGAGTTTCGCCTTGCTACGAAGGACTTCCTGGGCAATTGTACCAATGGTATTGAGCGAATTCGCACCATTGAAACGTTTATAGGCGACAACGGTTCCAAATTGAACCAATGGCCTCGTGAGCGTTACCTGAATGTATGGACGGTTGCCGATATGGAGAATGGCGTTGCGGGTTACAGTCAATACCCATCCTCTGTAATTGATGGCCAGTCGGCGTTGGCTGACGGCGTAATTATTCGTCACGATTATATCGGACGCATAGGAACAGGATCTGAATTTAGCTCACGTGCGCTCACACACGAGGTGGGCCACTACCTCGACTTGGCCCACCCATGGGGTAGCACGAATGAACCTGAAGTTGAGTGCGGAGATGATGGTGTATCGGACACTCCGGTTACAGAGGGGCACGCCAGCTGCCAGGATTTGCGCGATTTTTCGTGCAGTTCGACAGCTCTTTCCAACGCGCTTTATGATTTTGCCGGAGTTACGGCTGGAGTAGGCGGAACCACCGATCCTACAACCCCTCCGGTTCTTTTGTTGGGCGAAGAAAACTTCTCACGTCTGCAGATGAGCCATTTTGGTGCGAGTGGTGTTTCCATAAACCCAAACGCTGATGCAGAGTTTTCATTCACAGGTTGGAGCGATGGCGCTGTTCAAGGCGCTACTTCCTATTCTCAAATGACGGGTGCAATTAACACTTCGACCTACTACGAGTTTACCATTACCCCACGTCCCGGAAGTGCGATGACACTCACAGAATTGCGCTTCCTTGCTAAGCGCGCATCCAACGGGCCTCGCAATTTTGCAGTACGTTCTAGCATCAACAATTACGCAAATAACATTGCCGCATCGGTAGCTCCGGCCAATTCGAATCTGGTGGTTTTGACCAGTCCAAATCCGGCCAACACCTTTTTCTTCGCTGCCGACACTGCCGTTAGCGTGAATGGAGCAAAACTAACCCTGGGCGGAGGAAGCTACACCGCGATGACAGGCCCTGTTACCTTCAGAATTTATGCATACAATGCAGAAGATGCCGCCGGAGCATTTGCCATCGATAACGTTGAGCTTATCGGCACTTACGGCGTGGTAGAAAATGTGCAGAATTTTATGGACTATTCTTACTGCTCACACATGTTCACGAATGGTCAGAAAGATAGAATGCGCCTGGCGCTGGGTGCGGGTATTTCCGGACGCAGCACACTTTGGACAGAGTCGAATCGTGCGCTAACAGGCACCGACGAGAATCCGCTACAATGTGCACCTATTGCCGATTTTTATCCTCAGACAAAGTTTGCCTGTGTTGACGAGGATATTGAATTTGTAGACAACACTACGAATGGTGAAGTTGACACCTATTCATGGTCATTCCAGGATGGAAATCCGGCCACAAGCTCTCAGCGAAATCCATCCGTTTCATTTAACACGGATGGCCGTAAAACAGTTACTTTGACTGTAACGAATGCCCAAGGAACAACAACCAAAACTATTGAGCAATGCGTGGTTATCGCTCCGGTATGGTCTGAAACGGGTGGACCACTTTTCCAGGATAATTTTGATTCTGCCCAGAATTTCCATTATCACTACGTGCCTGCTAATCTCGATAACAATACTTCTGTGTGGAATCAGACCAATATGGCCGGATTTTCCAATAACACCAGTGCGTACCTGAATGCCTATATGATGGATGCTTCCAATATTGATGAGGGTGGTAACGATATCGATGAATTGGTGACCCCTTCATGCAATTTGTCGCTGGTGTCGGGTGCGGCCGTAAGCTTCAAATATGCTTACGCAACTCAGAGCACCGATTTGGCAGGAATAAATGATGCGTTTCAAGTCTATATCTCGAACGATTGTGGTCAGTCGTGGTCTAGCACTCCTCGCGTTAATCTGCAAGGTCTTGACCTGGTAACTGCCGGTAGCGTGAGTATCCCCTTCTTCCCAACAAGTTCTGCCGAGTGGCGTGAAGAGTCTTTTACTATTCCAAACACCTATCTCACCGAAGGTTTCCGGATGATGTTCCGATTCAGTGCAGGTGAATACCCGAACAATCTATTTGTAGATGACATCAACATGTCCGGAACTGTGGGTTTGAATGAACAGAATTCGGATTTCTACGGAGCCATGATTTATCCTAATCCGTCAAATGGCCAAACCACGCTTACCTATACTGATCGCGGTTCACGGTCGATGGTAATTTCATTGACTGATTTGAGTGGTCGTATTGTTAAGTCCTGGAAGCCCAACAATGCTGCTCCGGGAGTGCAACGACTAGAAATTGAGACAACAGATCTTTCTACAGGTGCTTATTTGATTACCCTCGATTCGGGTGCTCATTCACGCACGCTGAAACTGATGGTTGATTAACCAACGAAGAAATAGAATTTTTAAAGAGGGCCTGAATGGGCCCTTTTTTATAGATATATGTCAGCCCTTTTTTTATGACATGAACTACTTTTTATGGTCGCTGCGATGAAAATTATATGATTCTGCCTGAAAAGCCACATAATGAAGTTGAACGTTTACCGAATTTCTGTAACCGATAATGGTCCGGGTATCGACTCACGTTTTCATTCGAAATTGTTTGGATTATTCGAAACGGTAGCTTCTTCAGATCGTTATGGAAGAAAGGGTAACGGCATTGGATTAGCAACTGTTAAGAAGCTTGTAGAACGCAAGGGCGGTACCATATCAATTCAATCGAAGCTCGGTGAAGGTACTACGTTCGAGTTCACAATGGCAAGCTGATTAAAGCGCGCTTAGCTGGTCTTCCATCATTTTTATTTTCGCCAAGGTATCCGATTGTTTCTTTCGCTCTGCCTCCAAAACATTGGCGGGTGCATTGTTGACGAAACGTTCGTTGTTCAATTTAGCCTCGACCGATTTCAAGAATCCACGTGCATAGATTAATTCTGATTCTATTTTTTCTTTTTCTGCAGCGACATCTACTTGGGCAGTAAAGGGAATGAAAAATTCAGCATGCGCCGTTACAAATGAAAAACTGC
>JBJTRD010000360.1:0-8069 GCA_046075945.1 Flavobacteriales bacterium | reverse complement strand
TATAAAGAACGGCAAACACGGAGGCCGCGTATTGACGCGCTTCCCGCCGGAGCCGAATGGCTACTTGCACATCGGACACGCCACTTCAATTTGCCTGAACTTCGGTTTGGCCAAACAGTTTGGCGGAAAAACCAACCTGCGTTTCGATGATACGAATCCGGTGACAGAAGACACCGAATATGTCGACAGTATTCGCAACGACATAAAGTGGCTTGGCTTCGAATGTGCGAATGAATTCTACGCCAGCGATTACTTCGACACACTGTATGCATTTGCTGAAAAGCTTATTCAGGAAGGCTTGGCATATGTAGATGATAGTTCTGCAGAAGAAATTGCTGCGATGAAAGGCACGCCAACGGAACCCGGCAAACACTCGCCCTTCCGCGATCGCAGCGTGGAAGAAAATCTCGACTTATTCCGTCGCATGCGTGCAGGCGAATTCAAAGAAGGTGAAAAAACGTTGCGTGCGAAAATCGATATGAACTCACCCAACATGCACTTGCGCGACCCGCTGATGTACCGCATCAAGTTTGCGCATCACCATCGCACGGGCGACAAGTGGTGCATCTACCCGATGTACGACTTCGCGCATGGACAAAGTGATTCGATTGAAGAAATAACACACTCGATATGCACGCTGGAGTTTGAAGTACACAAGCCACTCTACAACTGGTTCATCGAGAAGCTCGGCATTTTCCCGAGTCAGCAATATGAGTTTGCGCGTCGCAACTTGAACTACACCGTGATGAGCAAACGCAAATTACTGCAACTCGTCAACGAGAAACACGTGAACGGCTGGGACGATCCGCGTATGCCCACCGTGAGTGGTTTGCGTCGACGTGGATATACTCCCGAAAGCATTCGTCACTTCTGCGATTTAGTAGGTATCGCGCGCAGAGAAAATGTCATCGATGTAGGTTTGCTCGAGTTCTGCATTCGTGAGGACCTCAACAAGTCGGCAACGCGACGCATGGTGGTGCTCGACCCTATTAAACTCATCATCGACAACTACGAAGAAGGAAAAGTCGAAATGCTGCACGGTGAAAACAATCCGGAGGTGGAAGGTGGTGGCGGCTCACGTGAAATTCCATTCAGCCGCGAGCTCTGGATTGAACGCGACGACTTCATGGAAGAACCACCGAAGAAATTCTTCCGCTTAGGTCCCGGTTTGATGGTGCGTTTGAAACACGCGTACATCATCAAGTGCGAATCGTTTGTGAAAGATGCGGATGGCAACATCACCGAAGTTCATTGCACCTACATCCCTGAAAGCCGCAGTGGCAGCGACACCAGCGGCATCAACGTGAAAGGCACGATGCATTTTGTGAGCGCATCGCACGCAGTTCCGGTGCAAGTGAATCTATACGATCGCTTGTTCAAAGTGGAAAATCCATCGGCCGAAGAAGGCGACTTCAAGAGCTACATCAACGAGAACAGTTTGCATGTAGTGACGAATGCCATGGCTGAAAACGATTTGCGCAATGCGAAGGTCGGCGACAAGTATCAGTTCATCCGTTTGGGTTATTTCACACCCGATGTAGATTCTACTTCCGAGAAACTCATCTTCAATCGCACGGTGACGTTGAAAGACTCCTGGGCCAAAGCCAACAAGTAAGATGTCGCGCATTACCATCAACAACATGCGCATGCACGCCTACCATGGCTGCTGGGAAGAAGAAGCGATTATCGGTGGTGATTACATCGTAGACGTAGCACTCGAGCTCGACTTCAGCGCTGCAGCCACAGGCGACGACCTCTCACAAACAGCAGACTATGTGCTTGTACGCGAAATCGTGTACCGCGAAATGGCTGTGCGTGCCAAGCTCATTGAAACCGTCGCGCATCGCATCAAAGACGCACTGAAAGGCGCCCTGCCCATGGTCGCAAGCATATGGGTGCGCATCACCAAAGTGAACGCGCCAATGGGCGGACAGGTGGAGAGTGTGAGTGTGGAGGTCAGTGGCGAGTGACGAATGGCGAGTAGGGGCCGAGGTCAAGTCATTTTTTAGTCATCCTGTCCCTATTTATCCGAGGTGGTAAGTACGCGCTGCAGCGCGTCCATCATGCGTGTTACCGGAAGCTCTTCCACAAAAAGGTAATAACAGAAAGAACGATGTACAACAAGATGAGCAGCGGCATTATAAAGAGCCACTGACCAAATACGCCGTACGTCACAGCTGCGAGAACAATACTCAAGAGAAGAAACGCGACCTGCGATTTGTTGGCAGACAATCCGCCGCTTTTAAACTTGAACGAAAACATTTCGATGTGCGACACCATCAGCAACGTTGTAATAACTAAAAACGTAACGATGATGTTGGCAGGCCACACCCACACCTGCTCTTCGAGCATGGGCATATGATTACTTTCATAGGTAATGGCCATCAATGCGGCCCAAAAAATACCGTTTGCAGGCGAAGGCATTCCGTTGAATGTTTTACCCGAAGACTCCGAAACGTTGAATCGCGCCAGGCGATAGGCTGCTCCAATCACATTGGCGAACGCCAGGTATTTGGCAGGCTGCAATGCTTCCGGCAGCGACTGTTCCAGTATCGAATAAATGATGATGGAGGGGGCCAATCCGAATGACACCACATCGGCCAGCGAGTCGAGCTCGCGCCCCATGTCGCCATGCACGCCCATCTTGCGTGCGGCAGCGCCATCGAGCAAATCAAAAAATGCTGCAAGAAAAATGAGATAAACAGCAGGTGTTGCATCGTATGAATGTGCAATATGATAGGCCGCAATGGAACCACAAGCCAAGTTGGCGAGCGTAAGCGCATTGGGCAATAGCTTCAGCAATTTCATACGACAAACTTAACACAGAATGGAAGCGAGGGGCGAATGGCGAGGGGCGAATGACGAATGGCGAGTGCAAAAAATACGGCACTTCGCATCAGCGTATGACCGTGACAATGCCCGAAGTAGACTGCGAGTTGTTCTCATCGCGGCCTCTGAAAAAGAGGAGCCATGAATACACGCCGTCCGTTACAAAGTGTTCACCATCGCGATATTCACCCGTCCAGCGCTGGTGCGGATCGGTGCTCTCGAACACCACCGTGCCCCACCGATCGTAAATGATAAACCGATAATCGCGCACCAAGTCGATGTTCGAAAAAACAGGACCGTATACATCGTTGATGCGGTCGCTGTTGGCCGTGAACGAATTGGGTACCCAGGCATACAATGGCTCAAATACCCACGGAATAATTTCTTCGTACAGACACGTATCGGCTTCTACATAAAAATGAAGTATACGCGGACAAGGCTCATCGAGGGAATAAATGTTCAGGCTGTAAAAACCGGTGTCGTTTATCTGGATGTTCGGATTCACCTGCCCGTTGCTCCAAATGTATTGGCCCGATGCATCGGCACTAAGTTGAATGAACTGATCGCCGCCCGGGCAAACACTGTCGGTATAAATAACAGGCAGCGTTGGTGTTGCAGGCACCACATAATACTCGGCGTAATGAGGACAAATCGTGTTAGGAATATCGACACTGAGGTAATAGACACCTGTGTCTGTTACCGGCGCATAAAAATCGGTCGAGCCCGTGCTCCAATCGTACTGTCCGGTTGTGTCGGCCTCGAGGCGAATGGTGTTGTCGCCACCCGGACAAATACTGTCGACGTACTGCACCGCAGGTTCGGGATAGTTGATGATCACTAAAACGGTATCGGTATCGGAACACCCCACATTGGAAGTGACCGTGCCGTAATACTCCGTATCTGAATTGGGTGAGACTTGCGTTGAATTTGTATTCGCAAACGTACCTGCTGCATCGGCCCATGAAAATGTTAGCAACGGCCCTGTAGCCAAATCAATCGTTGCAGCATCGCCATCACAGATGTCTATATCGGGGCCCGCGCTAGCCACAGGCGGATCAACCACCGTCACCGTGTAATCATCGTCGTTCGCACCGCATTGATTGAGCACATTCAAACTAAGCGTATAACTGCCGGCCAGGTTAAATGCGATGTTGAGCACATTGTTGGATGTGTCTTGAAACGCTATTTCACCGGGCAGTGCATCGGTGGTCCACGAGTAATAGGTGCTGCCTATAAACGGCACCTGATAACTCACCGTGTCTTGCAAACAAATGGGCGAAGGCCCTGTAACGAACACGACAGGTGGGCCCGCGACGACGACTGTATGCACAGGATTCCACGGACTGACACATCCGTTGTTGGTGCGCTGCACGGAAAATTCAAGAATGGTGGGTGCGTTGGCTGTGACCAATAAAACGTTGGAAGTTGCGCCATTGGGTGACTCGAATGGTACGCCGTTGTTGATGCCACTGCAACTCCACATGTACGTGGAGCCATCACTCGGATCGTACGGATTAAACAGCAGCAGCACACTCGCGGGTGCGCAGAGTGTATCCGTTACACTAAAATCAGAATAATCGTAAGAGGTAATGAATTGCGGTTCGGTGGTGATGACACCAATGGTAATACGTATGAGCGTGCTTACGGTGTTGCTCGGGTCGGAAGGGTTGGTGGCAATGACACGCAAATAATTCATGCCAATGGGAATTCCCATAGCCAGGGCCTCTTCTATACAGGGCACCGTTATTTCGAGCTGGGTATCCTCGGTAGCTGCCACTTCACCCAACATACCATTGGGCCCTATTTGCCCAAATGTTTGGCTGGATAAGAGTTGTGTGGTGAATATATTTCCGGGCAAATAGTCAACATTCTGACCATTGGTATTGATGTCGAGCACGATGTTTTGACTTTCACCGTCGGGATCGTTGGCGCATTCGGTGATACAAAAACTGATGTCTTGAATTTCATTCGTTGTGACATCGCATCGCTGAATGCAAAAGGGTCCCCACACAGTGCCAATAGCCGATGGGCTTGTAGAAACAATGCGCAGATAATAATTGCAACCGGGTTCTGTATCCGGAATAATACCCGACACACTGCCCGGTTGGGGAACAATTGAAGGGTCATAGGTTGAAGGGTCGGGTGATGAACCTACAATGGGCGGGTTGGCCGAGAATGTACCATCGGGCTCTGAAAGCTGACAGACGTAAGCATTGTTGGCATTGAAAATTCCAATGGAATAAAACGGAATATCGATTACACTGCTCACGCACACCGGCAGCGGATCGAGCGTTACTACAGGCGGCCCGAGCGGTGCCGTTGTTATCTCATTGGGGCATTCGATAATTTCAAAACACGCTGAAGCAATGCCTGTGATGGCGGGTTCGGGTGAGAGCCTGCTCAAACGAACGGTGTAGCAATCGCCTGCAGAAGCGGCATTCGGCAGCAGAATGGTAGTACTTCCTGAGGTGGTGGGATATGCAATGTTGATGGCCCACGATGTGAACGGCGAAGGATACGTGCCCCCATTATTCGATAGCTCCAGCAAGTACGTTCCATCGCACAGCGGCTGTGAGAGCTCGTAGCTGATTGTGAGGTAGGTTCCTTCACACACAGGATTGGGTGCAACCGATGTGATGCTGATTTCAACAGGATCGGCCACCGACAGCGTAGCCACCACATTGATATCATCGACACCAAACGAAAGTTCGCCGCCCGCACCCGATGCGTCGTTTTGAAAACGAAATCCAAATTGTAGGTTGCCTACATTGGTAAATGCAGGATTCGTAATGTCTTCATATTGCCAAACGGAGGAGTTGTTGAAGTTGCCGCCGAGCTGTATCCAACCGCCACCATCGGCCTGATACCACAGCGAACCATAGGAGTTCGCATTACCCTCACCTATCCAGAAAAAACTGATGTGAATATCGTCGAGGCCATAGGTGCAAAACCCCGAGCCGAGATATGCAAACTGATCGGATGCCTGCGCCTGATCGAAACATGCGTTGGTGGAAGGAGCCGTTGTGTTCTGAACATGCAGATACTGACTAAACGGAGCGCCTCCTATATTTCCTCCGGTCGTATTGTTTTGATTGGGAGTGTCAGCGCAACCACCTGTGCCGGTGTATTGGTTATTGATGATCCACTGATTGGGCCCGCTATTGGAACCCGGGCCGCTGTTGTTCAGACTAAATGCACCCCCACCGGTTTCGAAGTTTTCACTGAACAATAGAATATCCTGCGACCAACCACTGGTCGCAGTCAACAATAAAAACAAAAACAGATATAAATAACGGACAAACCGCATGAGTGGAAATGTAGTTAAGGAGATACCTTAACAAATATAGAAGAAACAAGAAAAAACGCTTAAAAAATTAGAGCGTTTGTTTCACCTCGACTTCTTCAAACGCCTCCACATTGTCGCCTACCTCAATATTGTTGAATCTGTCAATGTTCAATCCGCATTCGTAGCCCTTCACCACTTCCTTCACGTCGTCTTTGAAGCGCTTCAGTGATCCCAGTTCTCCGGTATAGATTACGATACCATCGCGGATCACGCGCACTTTGCTGGTGCGTCCAATCTTTCCATCGAGTACCATACAACCCGCAATGGTTCCCACCTTACTGATCTTGAATACCTCGCGAATTTCGGCAGTACCGGTAATTTGCTCTTCGATGCGTGCTGACAACATGCCCTCCATCGCTTCCTTCACCTCTTCGATAGCCTTGTAGATAATCGAGTAGAGTTTGATCTGAATCTCTTCGTTCTCGGCAATCTTACGGGCAGGTGCACTTGGTCGCACCTGGAATCCGATGATAATCGCATCGGATGCGCTTGCGAGCAATACATCCGACTCGCTGATTTGTCCCACGCCCTTGTGGATGATGCGCACCTGTATTTTTTCGGTAGAAAGTTTTTGCAATGAATCGGTGAGTGCTTCCACAGAACCATCCACGTCACCTTTAACAATGAGGTTAAGCTCTTTGAAGTCGCCGAGTGCAATGCGTCGTCCGATTTCTTCGATGGTGAGGTGCTTCTTGGTACGCAAGCTCTGTTCGCGCTGCAATTGCTGGCGCTTCAACGCGATGTTGCGGGCTTCGCGTTCGTCTTCCATCACGTTGAATTTGTCGCCTGCATTGGGTGCACCTTCAAAACCGAGCAACGACACCGGAGTTGCCGGGCCCGCTTCGTTCACCTTCTGACCGCGCTCATTGAACATCGCCTTCACACGGCCGCTGTAGTGGCCCGCGAGAATAGCATCGCCGATGCGCAGTGTGCCGGCTTCTACCAGCAATGTGGTCACATAGCCGCGGCCTTTGTCCAAAGTTGATTCGATGACTGTACCCACCGCGCGCTTTTCCGGATTGGCTTTTAAATCGAGAAGATCACTCTCGAGCAATACCTTCTCGAGCAGCGCATCGATGTTCAATCCTTTCTTGGCAGAGATTTCCTGGGTCTGGAATTTTCCTCCCCATTCTTCCACCAGAATATTCATACCCGAAAGCTGTTCGCGGATTTTATCGGCGTTCGCTCCCGGCTTGTCAATCTTGTTGAATGCAAAAATCATGGGCACACCCGCAGCCTGTGCGTGCGAGATGGCCTCTTTGGTTTGTGGCATCACGCTGTCGTCGGCCGCAACTACGATGATGGCAAGGTCGGTAACCTTCGCACCACGCGCACGCATCGCAGTGAACGCTTCGTGACCCGGCGTATCAAGGAAAGTGATTTTCCGTCCATTGGCTACTTCCACACTGTATGCACCGATGTGCTGTGTGATACCACCGGCCTCACCGGCGATCACATTCGCCTTTCGAATAAAGTCGAGCAACGAGGTCTTACCATGGTCAACGTGACCCATTACAGTCACCACCGGCGGACGTGTTACCATGTCTTCCGGACTGTCTGTTTCGTCAGCGATGCTCTCAATAACATCGGCACTTACAAACTGTACTTCAAAACCGAACTCTTCCGCAATGATGTGGATGGTTTCCGCATCGAGGCGTTGGTTGAGTGAAGCGAAAATGCCAAGCTGCATGCAAGCCTTGATAATTTCGGTCGGCTGTCGGTTCATCATGGAAGCAAGCTCACTCACCGTAACGAATTCGGTAAGCTTCAACACTTGATTCTCGGCCTCCTCGCGTGCTGCAGCTTCTTCCGAGCGACGTGCAACGAAATCACGCTTTTCACGACGGAACTTACTGGACTTCGATTTACCCTGTCCGCCGAGGCGAGCCAATGT
>JBJTRD010000359.1:0-4873 GCA_046075945.1 Flavobacteriales bacterium | reverse complement strand
GACCGTACCAATGATCATATCCAAATGGAATAGACACTAGGTGAATTGCATATGGAATGGCCGGTAATTCCATACCGACGACACCGCGATTTTCGCCCGTTTCATCAATGGTAGGATAAAGAATGTTTGCGTCAACCAGATGAAAATTACGGGCAACCATCAGCGACGTTGTTTGACGCCAGTTGTGCGCCACCTCAATGGGTGGGTCCGTGATGTGAAAGAGTCGCAATAAAAACAGGCATGCTATAAATGCCAGTACAAATCGGGTATGAACAGACAGCGTTTTCAGCATCACTTCACGCCCAGTTCTTCCTGAATTGTTTTCATGCGCGCTTCCATTTCTGATACTTGTGCTGTGTAATGCTGCTCACCTTTGAAGGGAGCTTTCATGGAGAAATAGAATTTGATTTTCGGTTCTGTTCCGCTGGGCCGCGCTGAAATCTTACTGCCATCGGCCAGCACGAACTGCAGCACGTTGGATGCAGGAATATCCATTTTTTTCACAACACCGGTCCGCAAATCGGTCGATTGTTGCAGCTGAATATCACGAAGCTCCACAACTTCAGAGCCTGCGAGTTGCTTAGGTGGATTGCTGCGCAATGCTGTCATTTTTGCTTGAATCTGTTGCAGGCCGTCCAATCCTTTGAGAGTTACGGAAAGCAACGACTCATGATATAACCCGCATCGCTCATATATCTCCATGAGAAGATTCCACAGTGTTTTTTTGTGTGCAGCGCACCATGCCGCGATTTCGCACAGCACAACCGAAGAAAGCACCGCGTCTTTATCGCGTACAAACTCTCCGACGGAATAGCCATAACTTTCTTCACCGCCCGCTATGAAAATTTCCTTTCCTTCTTTTTCCCGAATAACGCCTGCGATGTATTTGAATCCTGTAAGCGTATCGTACCATTTCACATCGTGCAGAGTTGCTATTTCTTCGAGCAAATCGGTAGTGACAATTGTCTTCGCAATGTAATGATTGGGTTGAATTGCATTTTTCTCGCGCATCCGTTCGAGTTGATAATACACGAGTAAGCAGGCGGCCTGATTGCCATTCAGCAAAATCATTTTTCCGGTATTATCTCGAATGGCCATGCCTACACGATCCGTATCAGGATCAGTTCCAATAACAAGGTCTGCATTTTTTTTCTCGGCAAGTGCGAGTGCCATGTTCAGCGCTTCTCGCTCTTCGGGGTTGGGCGATTGTACGGTGCTGAAATTCCCGTCGGGAGTCGCTTGACCTTCAACCACAAAAACTTGTTTGAACCCGAGCGAATCCAAGGCTTTGGGCACCATCGTAATTCCTGCACCGTGAATCGATGTGTACACAATCTTTAAATCATTTGCCTGCCGAATGGCATCGTGCGCATGAATGAGTTTTTGTACATCGTTGATGTAAGCTTCTTCTACACGTGGTTCAATGGCGTGAATGAGCGATGGATTGCCGGCAAACTTTACCTCATCGGGACTCGTAATCTTGCGCACTTCCGCAATGATTCCTTTGTCGTGCGGTGGAAGCACTTGCGCTCCATCTTCCCAGTACACTTTGTATCCGTTGTATTCTTTCGGGTTATGTGATGCGGTGACTACAATACCGGCCTGACAATTCAATGCTCTCACGGCGTATGAAAGCAGAGGCGTTGGGCGTAGTTCAGAAAACATGTGTACTTCGATACCGTTTGCTGAGAGCACATTGGCAGCTGTTTGTGCGAACAAGGGCGAGTTGTTGCGCGAATCGAACGCAATTGCAACGCGCGATGCAGTGGTTGGAAACTGCGCCAGAATATAGTGGGCCAAACCTTGTGTGGCCATGCCGACGGTGTACACATTCATGCGCATGGTGCCAACACCCATAATACCACGAAGGCCACCGGTGCCAAATTCCAGGTCACTGTAAAAACACTCCATCAATTCCTTTTCATCGGAATCGAGCATGCGTGATATCTCAGTCTTTGTGTCATTATCGATACTGGCGGAACCAAGCCAAGACTCTGCTTTTTGTCGAACGGCGGAAATGTCCATGTTGTTATTTTTTTCGGGACAGCGAATGTAGCACACTCATTTTGTCGGGCATAAAAAAGCCGCGCAAGTGCGCGGCTTTGAATGTTCGTTTTTGCAAGATATTCTTATCTTCCTGTTTGAGCCGGAATAAGTTCGCAGGTTCCGGTTGCCTCCATAATGTACTTGTCTGCAGCAAGCTGATTCGCGATTTTGTTTGTAGCGTCGAGCTCGAGCACCTTGTTTACAGCCGCTCGACTGCAATCGTAATTCTTGTTGATGCTGTAGTAAACCGCTAGATAGTTGTAGGCCGCAGCAAGGTTTTTCTTGTTGGCTTCAATCAATCGTGTATCGACGGTTACCAGTTGAATAAACTTCTCATGGTAAGGTTTTGCAAGACCGGCACTAGGCTGGTCTGGATCTACTTCCATACTGTTTTTGCAGCGCCCTCTCCAATAAAATGCATCCGGATAAGTAGATGAAGCTGAAGCAAACGCAGTATCCGCCAATTGATATTCTTTGTTGTAGTACCTCGATTGACCCAGGTAGTAATAGTCTTTAGGGGTTGGCGCAGTTGACTTTTCAATTTTCAATTGATAGTAGCTGGCGGCGTCAGAATGCTTTTTTTGCTTCGTGTAAATAGCTGCAATTTCATTGTAACCATCTATGTATGAAGCATCCTCTGCAATGGCGCGTTTAAGCATGTCGATTGCTAATGAATCCTGACCTGTTTTCGAAAGCAACTTACCCTTTTGGCCATAGTCACCACCGGAAATTTTCACCTTGCCGGAGGTTTGTGCTAACGTGAAATAGGTATTCATGTATTCGAGGCCCTTGGCAAAGTCACCGGTTTCAAAACAGGTATATCCTAAAACACGATACATGTATTCATTTTGGTCGTTGCAGGGAAGTGCCTTTTCCAATTCAACCAGCGCGTTTTTGTAATCTTTTGCGAGGTATACGAACATGGCGTAACGCTGATTCACGCGGCAGTTTTCGTTAATTTCTTTATAACGAGCATATGCTTCAATCGCTTGTGGGTAGCGGGCAGCATCTTTCAGCAATTCGGCTTTCTCACGATAGGCCGGAGCAAAACTCGGGTCGAGAGCAATCGCTTCGTTGTAGTAGCGTAATCCTTCATCCCAGTTTTGCACACGCTTGTATAAAACACCCTTGCGCAAAATTGCTTCAGTCGACTTAGAATCTTTTTCGAGTGCTTTGTTGTATTGTGCAATGGCGTTGCTTTGGTTGATGCCATCGCGAAGACGATAGTAGTCTCCGAGTTGAATGTAGACTTCCGGATTGTTTTCGTTGAACGAGAGCGCCGTGTTGAGATAGACAATTGCTTTTTCGAGTTGCACATTGTTTTCCATCAAACAGGCTTCGGCCATTTTCAGTAACGCGTCTTGCTTCACCAGCTTGTCGATTTTATTCGACTTGGTGTTCATGATCTCTTCGGCTTTTGTGAATTGGGCGGCACTCCCGCTTGCATCTTTTTTAAATGCCATAAGGTAACCCAGACCGGCATAGCAAAGTGGACTTGTAGGTGCTACCTCCATGCCTTTGCGAAATAGTTTTTCAGCAGAGGATAATTTTTCGGTTAATTCCGCGGCATCTTCCTGGTTGCTCGTTCCCCAGTATAGATAGTTATAACCGGCAGCTGCGTAATTCGCACCGTTGCCTGGTTCTTTTGCAATGATTGCGTTGAGATCGGACTCGGCCGATTCAAAACGTTCGCTGTTTGTTTTTTGGATGGCTTCAGCAAGAGTTTGTGCTTTGCTGAAAAAAGTGAGTACCAGAAAGGCACTCAATAGAATCACAGATTTATACATGGTGGTTGAATTATTCATGTTCTTTATTCTACAATCTTGACGGTTCTGTTGGGGGTTTTTGCGGCTACCATTCCCATCTTGTGAATGATTAATTGCCCCTTCTCGCCTACGAGGTGGTTGGCAAAGCCTGTGCCAAGGGTACCCCTCAATCCAATGCGTATGTAGTACACATCGCGTCTTAGCGGATAGCTCCCATCGAATACGTATGCTTGAAAAGGCCTTCGTGGCAAATCAGGTTTTATCACATTTGCCGGGTCAATAATGCCAAGCGTTCGCACAAGCTTTCTGTATTTGGCGCATGTGCTGTCTTCTGCATCACTTATCCAGCTCAGGGAAATAACACCAATACTGCCCGGATTGTTGTGCACGAAATCTATCACCTTAGCGGTTGTTTCTTCTGAAAAACACCAGTCCGGAAATTCACTAACACCAAACTTTTCTCGTATGGTTCTCGCATTGCACGAGCCCGGATGATCGAATACCACCTTCACCGGTTGATTATTACCTCCCGGTTGCACCTGGCTCCAGAGGCTGTCGGTTCCGCTGAAAAGCCCCCTGACTTTATCGAGGTGAATGACACTGTCAGCGTGTTCCGGGTGCACAATGAGCGCAATACCATCGCGTGCAATCAGCATGCTTTCAGGCACGCGCTGTATGCTTTTGAAAAATGCGAGCTCCTCTTCAGAAAGAGCGCGACCAATGACGGCGGATTGAATGCTGTCAGCAATGAGTTGGCGAACGATTTCGGACTCCGGTGCAATGGTGCTCTGAATAGATGCGTATTTGTTGAGGTGCGTGTAGGTAAAAACCTGCGTGTCCATGAGCAATGAATATGACTCATCGACACCTAGTTTCAGCACTCCTGAGGTAATAGACTCTTTCGACTTGTCTTGCGCCACATTGCAGGAGAAAAACAGCAGGCACGCAAGAGCAATGGGTTGTATGCTATTGCGAATCATGTTGCTCTTCATTTAATCGTTTTTTAAATGCCTGCAATCGATACCAGCGAACACCGGTGTATACCACCAGCACTCCCGCCA
>JBJTRD010000358.1:0-3181 GCA_046075945.1 Flavobacteriales bacterium | reverse complement strand
CGTCTATTTCGGTTCGAATATTCACCGCAATGGTTTGGTCAACCTGGGTGAAACAGCTGGGCGACGAGGTGAAATAAACTCGGTCGAGCTCTAAACTAAAATTGGCTGTGCCGGGGATTGTTTGCGTATACGACGATGAGGCATTGTTCACGGTATTGAATCCCTGTTCAGGCGTGTCAATGAAAACATAGCTGTAAATATTTCCGGCTGGTGTTACCTCTACTTGCACATCGATGTCTTCATTTTCACAAACATCCACCTGCCCCACAGTCGAGTTCACACCATTAATGGTAAAGGATGTGAGGGTTGGATATGGATTAATAACTACGGTTGCGCATTCATTGCTGACGGTTGCTGTGCAATTCGCATCCGCTACCTCGGTAATACAATACGTTCCGGCAACTGATAGTGCCCAAGGATAAATAAAACTCGGATTTGCCGCATTGTCCGGCACGTTCAAAGGAGCTTGCGCAACTCCATCGCGCGTGTATTGCACCGTCCATGGGCCATCGCCGGTAAGCGTAAGCTGAAGTATTGCGCTATTTCCCGCACATGCCGAAACCGTCGTTGCATCGGGCAAAGTAGCCGAAGGGGCTGTATTGGTTATTACGTTGATGGAAGCATTTGCAGCATCATTGCTCGGACAAGCCGGCGCATCCGTATAGGAGACCGATTCTACATCGTATGCAACCGTTCCGGCCGATACAGGATCAGGCACATCCACCACTGCGTTGTCGGCAAGTGTAACTGCAGGCTGATTGACTCCCGCGATGGAATAGACCACCGAATAACTGCCGGCTACGCTATGACCAATCGTGAGCTCCAGAGGGCTTCCCAAACAAATTGGGCCGGCCGGATCAAACGATGATGTAATAGCGGGACGCGAAGCAATAGCAATGTCTTGCGGCACAGTTACCGGATCAGAAACACATCCATTCGCGTCGCGCACTTGAAGCACTGTTACCGTCGTATTAGCGGTTATCGGCAGTACATAGTTGTATGGGTCCGTTACATCATTAATATCGGGGTTGCCCGAAATAGGATTGGCAATCCATAGATCGAAAGGCGCCTGACCGGCTGTAAAATCAACTACAACGGTTGCGTTGCTGTTCTGACAAACAGTAGACGCCGATGTACTCAAATTGAATTCGGGTCCTGCCGTTTCGCTCAGAGTCACGGAAGCTGTATTATCACATCCATACGTAAGGTCATTCACAATCACGGTGTAGGTCGCGTTGCCCTGAAGGCCACTTTGATCCTGCTGTCCATTCACGATGCCCGATCCACCTGCGCCGGCAGACCATGCATACGTCAGGTTGGTAGAATTGGTGCCCAGCGGAGTCAGATCAATAGAACCCAGCGAGCCGCACGACTCATCGACACCATCGAGCTGAAGGCGATGAAGCGATACATCGACTGTTACAAAATCTTCACTCTGACATCCGGCTGTATTCAGCGGCGTACTCACTCTATACGTAGTGGTGCTATCCGGAGAAACATTCTGAGACGCAACGTTCTGAGTGAGCGCCGGTGTTGCGTCTCCACCCGGTTGAACACTCCAGGTATACTGAGTGGACGATCCTAACCCTTCTGCCTGCAGCGAGTATACATCGCCAACACAAATAACATCGGGAGCCGACACAATAGACAAACTAGGCACAATCGATATCTGCAGTTGAATGTCATCGTCGTCCGGCACCGGACAAGCATCGTCCTCTGCATGAAGCAACAGTGTGTAAGGCGTTGTGCTTGCCATTGCCGCAGTGGTGGCAAGTTCAAACGTCGCAACCCCGGGCGCAAGGCTGGTTTGAGTCATGGTAAGCGCTGCTAGTCCCGGTGCGGGTGGATTGAATTCGTAGGTGATGGTGATATTGCGCGATAGGTTGGGATTAGATGCCTGCACTGTAAAATTCAACACTTCACCGGCACACACAGACACAACATCGGGTGTTGCTCCAGGGTTATTGGTATAGGTTACACCCGCACCCGTTGAAGTTACGGGTACCGGATCAAAAGCAGTATCTGTCAACGAACAATCGCGAACTGCTACAGGCAAATTGTAACGCACTGTGCCCACGTAAGTACCGCCAGAATTTAATTCAATATCTACCGGAACAATGTAGACGACCGGCGGAGATCCGGCCGGTAATAGCGGCGGACTCCAGCTAATGATACCGGTCGATGAATTAATCGTCATGCCTGCAGGCAGCGTATACCCACTTACAGACAGAGGAGCGTTGGGAGCGCCGGTTGTTTGTGGAAACCCAAAACTATATGTTGCGGTTACACCCGCCGGCAACGCCATCTCGATATCGTGCTGATCGGCTACGCCCGCACAGAAATACGTCACAAAGTCACTCTGTGCATCGGGCAACACATTGGTCAAACCACAGCTGGTGGCCGCTGTATTAATTTCAGTAGAGATATATGCATCCTGCAGAAATAGCACATCCGTATTCTCGAAATAATAACTCCAGTCGAGCGAATTATATACTGCTGTCCAGATGCAGCCGGGCGCAAGAGACACTTGCCCCTCGTATGTAATTTTCTTGATTCCCAGGTTCGCGCTTGCCGCATTATTACATGAACTATTGGGCAGCTCCGTTGGACACAAATCTGAAATCTCGACCATAACCGTGCTATCGGCCGAAACAGAAAATGCCGAAAACTCCGGAGCCGTGCACGACGCATCGGGATAGAAGAAAATATCTGAACTGGCCGGGAATGCAGATGTGCTCGTAGCCAAACCGTAACAATCTACATATAAATTCAACGCTACCGTGTATTGATTTCCTCCCGCACAGTTCCACGTGATATTGCCTCCCAACACAGATTGAGCGCGCAATTCCGAGGAGAACAACGACAGGAAAAAAAGAAAACCACCAACCAACAAGTGTTTGAACATGCTGTGATTTGAATTATCTATGGATCTAAGGCTTCTTAACATGCCAAGATTAACACTATATCGTGGTTATTAATGTGGTTCCGCAAGGCGTTATCAACACTATTGGTTGGAATAGTATTCTCATCAACTCAATGTCGGGGTTGTGAAAATAAGCTCTTTATTCATTCACTTCCCAAAAATTACCATTCTTAACCTACGCCGAAAGGATAGACTCACTTTCGCCAGAAAAGATTGCATCGCTCAAAAGAAAAACCGCCCTTTTCAGAGCGGTTTTTC
>JBJTRD010000357.1:0-4425 GCA_046075945.1 Flavobacteriales bacterium | reverse complement strand
TCAAGCTGTACCAAAGAAGAAATCGTTTCTGCAACAGAAGGAAACGGTGTTGTTGAATTGACTGAAAAGAGCAATGCTCCGGGCTCACAACCTATTGCTCAAATCGCTATTGACGCAGGTTTTTCTGAACTCGTTTCTGCTCTTGTGTATGTAGATACAGTGTTGAATGCCGGTTTGGTTGACTTGTTTTTGAACGGAACTGATCAGTACACTGTATTTGCTCCAACTAACGAGGCCTTCATGAATCTGTATAGCGCTTTGGGTGTTGACAGCATCGATGATTTGCCTGCTGATTTGGTATTGAGTGTTCTTCAATATCACGTTGTAGAAGGCCGTCGTGCTGCGAACAGCGTTGTTCCGAAGAAAAACAACAAGACCATCAGCACATTGTTGGGTGTTAATTTCACTGTAAATCCACAAGCTCAAATTACAGCGGTGGGTAATACAGCGAACATCGTAGCTGCCGACATTTCCGCTTCTAACGGAATCATCCACGTGATTGATGCAGTGATTCTGCCAATCAACTAAGAGGAAATTTTCAGTCAAAGGGCCGGCCTTGTGCCAGCCCTTTTTTTATGGTATAAAGTGATACCTATCACCTAATACCTATCACCTTCTCTGACTATCTTTGCCGCTTAGAACCAATCCATGGACATCACCGCCCTCAAGGCCATTTCACCTATCGACGGACGTTACAGCGCGCAAACCCAGATTCTCAGCGGCTATTTCTCGGAGCACGCTCTTATGAAATACCGCGTCTGGGTTGAAATCGAATACTTCATCAGCCTGTGCGAAATTCCCTTGCCACAGCTTAGCGGGGTAGATAAGAAGCAGCTCGAAGGCCTGCGCAAGGTGTATTGGGAAATGTCGGATGCCGATGTGTTGCGCATCAAAGAACTCGAGCGCACCACCAACCACGATGTGAAAGCCGTGGAGTATTTCCTCAAGGAGAAATTTGAAGGCCTCGGCCTTTCAGCCTACCGCGAATTCATTCACTTCGGTCTTACTTCCCAGGATATCAACAACACGGCGATTCCGGCTTCTTTTCGCGACGCAATTGAGGAAGTGTACATACCTGCGGTCGATCGAATATTGGAACGTCTGGTGAACTTCGCCAAAGAATGGAAAGACGTGCCGATGCTTGCGCGCACACACGGACAACCGGCCTCACCGACAAAACTGGGTAAGGAGTTTTATGTATTTGTGGACCGACTGGATGAGCAATTGAATCAGCTCGAGGAAATTCCATACAACGCAAAATTCGGAGGTGCCACCGGTAATTTCAATGCACACCACGTGGCCTATCCAACCATCGACTGGGCCGACTTTGCCACGGGTTTTCTCGCTACTAAACTCAACTTGCGCCGCTCGCGTTTTACCACGCAAATAGAACACTACGATAATCTGGCGGCAGCATTCGATGCACTTAAGCGCACCAATACCATCCTTATCGACTTGAGTCGCGATGTATGGACGTATATCTCGATGAACTACTTCCGTCAGAAAGTGAAGGAGGGGGAGATCGGTTCGTCGGCCATGCCGCACAAAGTGAACCCCATCGACTTTGAGAATGCAGAAGGAAACCTGGGTATTGCCAACGCGTTACTCGAACATCTTTCTGCTAAACTTCCGGTAAGCCGCCTGCAGCGCGACCTTACCGATAGCACGGTGCTTCGCAATGTGGGCGTGCCCTTCGCGCACATCATCATCGCTTTCAACTCGATTGAAAAAGGGCTCGACAAACTCTTGCTCAATGAAGATGCTCTGCAACAAGACTTGCACGACAACTGGGCTGTGGTGGCAGAGGCTATACAAACCATCTTGCGTCGAGAGGCCTACCCCAATCCGTATGAAGCGCTGAAGGCACTCACACGCGGGAAGACACAAGTCACCGCGCCGGATATTGCCAACTTCATCGACACGCTTGAATTGAATGATGCTGTAAAAGCCGAACTCAAGGCCATAACGCCAAGCAATTATACAGGAATGGATTTGCTCGATGCAGAAATAGGGTAAGAAAGAGGATGAGTAAGTTTCGCGAAATATGGCAATTGGTGCAAGGCTATCGTTCGAGCATTGCAGTGAACTTTCTGTTCAATTTGCTGAACGCTGTCTTCTCGCTCTTCACATTTCTGGCAGTTGTGCCGTTTCTCTACATTCTATTTCGGGTAAATAGCAGCACGCCTTCTTCTTCAGCTAAAAGCAACGCCCTCTGGCAATGGGCAAGTTCTTCGCTCGATGCATTTATTGCTGCCAACGGACAGGGTACCGCACTCGCACTCATGTGCGTTTTCATCGTGGTGCTCGCGCTTATGAAGAACCTGGTAAATTACCTGTCGCTGCTAAGCATTGCCAAAATTCGCACATCCGTATCGCGTGACCTGCGTGAGAAACTCTATAAAAAAATTCTCGACCTCCCGGTAGCTTATTTCACGAACGAGCGCAAGGGCGACATCATTTCGCGTATGACCAACGATTTGATGGAAATAGAATTTAGTGTCATTGGAACGCTGGAAGCATTGCTTAAGTCGCCTGTTATGATTGTCATTTCCTTGGTGACACTGGTTGTGATAAGTTGGAAGCTGACGTTGTTTTCACTCCTGTTTTTGCCACTCAGCGGATTTTTGATTTCGCGCATCGCCAAAAGTCTGAAGAACGCAGCCAAGCGCGGAAAGGGAAGTCTGGGCGATTTGATTGCCGTCATTGAGGAAACACTCACGGGCAATCGCATCATCAAAGTATTCAATGCTGAAAAGCAGTTTCAACGACGCTTCGACCGCATGAACGATTATTATTTCCGCTTGATGCATCGCTTGTATCGGCGCGAATACTTGAGTTCACCTATGAGTGAGTTCATTTCACTCATCGTGATTTCGATTTTGCTTTTTGTGGGTGGCCGCATCGTTATAAGCGGTGAAATGGGAGGAGAGCTGCTCATCGGTTACCTGGTTGTTTTTTCGCAGATCATTCAACCGGCGCGCGCCTTCAGCGATGCCATCTTTAAGATCAGTAAGGGAGCGGCCTCGCTCGAGCGCATCGACGAAATTCTGGATGCACCGCTCACCGTGAGCGATCCTTCGCAACCGAAGGAATTGAGCGAATTCAATAGCCGCATCGAATTCAAGAACATTCGTTTTGGGTACTATGGCGATCCGGTCATTCACGACATTTCATTTACCATAGAAAAGGGACAAACGGTTGCTTTGGTGGGCCCGAGTGGCAGCGGAAAAAGTACACTCGCTTCCTTGCTGGCTCGCTTCTACGATCCGCTGGCCGGCACTGTGTCGATCGATGGTATTTCATTGCGCGATTGCCGTGTGGCGGATGTGCGCAACCTCTTGGGATTCGTATCGCAGGAATCCATTCTCTTCAACGACTCCATCAAAAACAACATTGCATTGGGCAATGAGACGGGTATCGACATGCAGCGTGTGGAGCAAAGCGCGCGCATGGCCAATGCCGAAGAGTTCATTCGTCCGCTGGCCGAACAGTACGATTACAATGTGGGCGATGGTGGCAACAAGCTAAGCGGGGGACAGAAGCAGCGCCTGGCGATAGCCCGTGCCTTGTATAAGAATCCACCCATTCTTATATTGGATGAAGCAACTTCAGCTCTCGATACACAGAGTGAACAATTGGTGCAGGAAGCCATTTACAAGTTGATGGAAAATCGCACTTCGTTGGTGATTGCCCACCGATTGAGCACCATCAAGAAGGCCGATAAGATTATAGTGATTCAGGCCGGAACCATTGCCGAGCAAGGCACACACGACGAGTTGATGGCGGCAGGCGGCGTGTACCGCAAGCTGGTTGAAATGCAGAATTTTCAATAAAGATCAGGCGCCAATCAGAGCCTTGTACTCAGCTTCATCGATAATCTTCACTCCAAGCTCCTCCGCCTTCTTGCGCTTTTCGGGGCCCATGTTATCACCTGCTAGTACGAAGTTGGTTTTCTTCGAAATGGAGCCGGAAACTTTGCCTCCGTTGGCTTCAATGCTCGCCTTGATGCCATCGCGCGAGAAGTGCTGAAACACGCCACTCACCACGAAGGTGAGTCCTTTCAGTGAGTCGGAAGCCGGTGTCGATTCTTCCGCTGAAAGTTCGAGTTGAAGCCCCGCATTGCGCAAACGATCCACGATGGAACGATTCTCTTCCAGTGCAAACCAATCGAGAATGCTTTGTGCGATTTTATCGCCGATTTCTTCCGCTTCAATGAGTTGTTCGAACGTGGCAGCAGCAATGGCATCGATGCTTTTAAAATGACGTGCGAGTTTCTTGGCAACGGTTTCACCCACGAATCGGATGCCCAATGCAAAGAGCACGCGCTCGAAAGGTATCTGCTTGCTCGCTTCGATACCGGCCATCAGATTTTGAACGCTCTTTTCTTGCATAGATCGCTTCTTCGGATTCTCTCCGAACTCATCG
>JBJTRD010000356.1:0-2001 GCA_046075945.1 Flavobacteriales bacterium | reverse complement strand
GGACCATACGTGTAGCCGGCAATGTCGAGCAGGATGGTTACAATCTCTTTGTTGTTCTGCAACTTGAAATACAGCACGAGCAACATAAACAGTCCGGCGAACGCCAGATGTACTTTCTTCCGTATCGCGCTGCGTTGCTCTTCCGTTTTCGTTTCGTCGCGGTTCATGCCAATCACGTCAATGCAAAATGATGCAGTGAGTGCCGTGATAGCACCGTCGGCCGAGGGGAACAACGCGCTAATCAATCCCACAATAAAAATGAGACTTACAATGCCGGGCAAGTGCTGCATGGCGAGCGTCGGGAATAGGTCATCGCCCTTCACATCGAGTCCTTTGGATGCGGCGTACAAATACAACATGCCGCCGAGAAACAAAAAGATGAAGTTCACCAATACCATGATGGTGCTGAACGTGATCATGTTCTTCTGCGAATCGCCCAACGTTTTCACGCTGATGTTTTTCTGCATCATCTCTTGATCGAGCCCGGTCATGCTGATGGTGATGAACGCTCCACCGATAATCTGCTTCAGGAAAAATCGCTTGTCGTTCACATCGAAGTTGAACAGCGTGGTGTAGCCGGCATCACTAAGCTGACGCATGGCATCGCCCAGGCCGAGGTTCATATCATACAAGATGTAACCCACACACACCACCAGCGCCAAGAGCATGAAAAACGTTTGCAGCGTGTCGGTCCACACAATGGTTTTCACACCGCCTTTGTAGGTGTAAAGCAAGATCATCAGCAGAATGGCAAGGGCTGTTACGGCGAATGGAATTCCCATGGCATCGAGCACGAACAATTGCAACACGTTGATGACGAGATAGAGCCTGAGCGTTGCACCCAGCGTACGCGAAACGATGAACAACACAGCGCCCGTCTTATAAGCTCGCATACCGAAACGATGTTGCAAATACGTGTAGATTGACGTGAGGTTGTATTTGTAATAAAGCGGCAGTAAAATGTATGCAACTGCGAAGTAGCCGATGAAATAACCAATCACTACCTGGAAGTAATGGAAGTGCGATGCACCTACTGTTCCCGGTACCGACACAAACGTGACCCCCGAAAGCGAAGTGCCCACCATGCCAAACGCTACCAGAAACCACGGCGCTGACTTATTGGCCTGAAAGAAACTTTGGTTGCTCGCATTGCGCGACGTGCGCATCGAGATGACAAACAGCACTGCGAAGTAAACGAGCAGCACACTCAAAATGATTATGGGCGACATGCAACGAATATCCATGGGATGCCTTCAAGTAAAATGGTGGACATCGACATTTTCTTAACAACCACAATGGGTGAAACTTGGCCACACAATGGTCTATTTTCGCTGTGTGAATATTCCTTCCCGATATATTGAAAACGCAGTTGACCAGGTGAGCTCATTGCCGGGCATTGGTCGTAAGACGGCGCTGCGTTTGGTGCTTGCGTTGCTGAAGCGAAAACCGGAAGACATCGAGCGGTTTGCCAATTCACTCACCGACCTGCACGCCAATACACGGTGGTGCAAGCAGTGCAACAATCTGTCAGATACGGAACTGTGTACCATTTGCTCATCGCCGTTTCGTGATAGTAAAACAGTGTGCGTAGTGGGCGACATCCGCGATGTTATGGCCATCGAAGGCACGGGGCAATTTCAGGGAAAGTATCATGTGTTGGGAGGAATCATTTCTCCGATGGATGGCATAGGTCCTTCCGACCTCTTCATCGAACCACTCATTCAACGTGCACAAGCCGGAGAAGTCAAGGAAGTCATTCTCGCTCTCAACGCCACGATGGAAGGCGAAACCACTTCCTTCTATTTGTTTCGAAAACTGAGTCCGACAGGTGTGAAAATATCTTCCATTGCGCGCGGCGTGGCCGTAGGTGGCGAGCTGGAATACACCGATGAGGTTACACTCGGCCGCAGCATCATGTTGCGCACACCGTATGAGGTTTCTTTAAAACGATAATCGTTCGCCTTCTTCTTACGCGTCGTTCGTAATTTGGCAGCCACTTCA
>JBJTRD010000355.1:0-2319 GCA_046075945.1 Flavobacteriales bacterium | reverse complement strand
GCCACCGTAGCCATAGGGAGTGTTTGTCTTCCAGTCACCAAACGTAAGCGCTCCATCGGCACCCAGGGTAAACGCCCACGCTCGGAACGTGCGGTCGATGTATGAATTGGTATTGGTCACTAGAGGAAGCTCTCGATCAACGAGTGAATTTGCCTGTATCACACTTTTCGGCAAACTGTCGGGCTGCGAAAACGATCTGTATTTTGCGGTGTAAGCAGAAACCTGCACTTTGATTTTTACCGTGTTATCCTCTGATGAATTTTCAAGTTGAAACAGATATATCGGGTCAATGAGGAAATCGCATTTGTATTCTTCAAGAAAGGCAAACTGTGCGCGATTCTCCGCTTCTTTTTTCATCACTTCTCGCGAAGAAACAAACAGCTCATCGCCTTTCTTCTTGCCACCACCAAGGTAAAGTGCCGTCGACATGTCTTCACTGCTCGTGGTGTACACAAACACCTCGCGTTTGTCGCTGATGCTTACATCGGCAAGCACCGGGCGCATCAATACATCGAGATTGCTCGACGTGCCCGTTGCCGGACGTGTCATTTTGCGCTGTGTGCTGCGCGTGCTGGTGTTGGTAGCGCATGAGCCGAGCATTGCTGCCGTCATGGTGAGGAAGAGTAGTTTTCGCATTTCAGAACGTTGGATGCGTAAACATAAACTTGCATCTCTGGGAGAAAACGAAGGTTGAGGGAGAGTTTCGACCGGGGGGTGTTAGTAATGACAAATTACAAGTGACAAGTGACGAATGGTCCTTCAAGTCATTAGTCACTTGTCATCAGTCAATTGTCATTAGTCATTAACCCCGCACACCATACACCTCGCACTCCCCCCTCCATACTTCTCGATGGTGGGAATGGCGCACGATAGAATACTACCATGGTGTTTCAATGCTTCAAGCGGTTGTCCGTTCAACGCCGCTTCTGCTGCTGACGACATAAGGATGAATGGCTCGTTGTTTCGATTGAACACTTGCAGGATGTTCCCCGCGAAGGCATGCATTTGCTCTTCAGAAATTGTAATTAACTCCTTTCCTGAATTCTTCAACGATTGCTCTACGTTCTTCCGTTCGCTTGAATCATCGATGCATTGCGGGCACCACAACGCGAAGCCCTCGCCTACCGACATCATAACATTGGTGTGATAGATGGGCAATCGCTCACCGCCCACGGTTTGCATTGCAGAGAACATGACGGGAGTATACTTCATGACCTCGCACCAGCGAATCACCAGATCCTCATTCGTGCGCTCCGATAAGGCTGCATATGCAACACGACCTGCTTGATCGAGCACAAGGCTTCCCGTTCCTTCGAGAAAGCGCCCCTTGTTTTCTTCGTCCGATAAATCGAGCAGCAACTTCGATGGAAGGAGTGAAGACCAAATATCCAAGTCACGCTCCATTCTCCGATTGACCGCATACATGGGATAGAGCACATGCCCCTCTTCATGAAAGCTCACCCAATTGTTGGGAAAAATACTATCCGGTGTGTGCGGCTCCGGTGTGTCTTGCACAACGATCACTTCAATATCAGCTTCACGCAACTGCTGCACCATGGCATCAAACTCACGCAGCGCCTCTGCATGAATATCGTAAGCAGCATCGCTCATCGCCTGAGGCTGGAAATAATTGTTGACTGCCGTTTGCTCGTTCAGCGCAAAAGCAACCGGTCGTATCATAAGAAGCATAACACCTTCTGTTTATTCACCATTCAGAATCGTCACATCGCCCGCGTACTTCACAAACGAGCCATTGGGTTGACGCAATTGCAACACATAGTAATACGTGCCATCCGCCAAATCGCGTGGCACCCAATCGTTCTGGTAATCGTCTGAATGGTACACCTTGTTGCCCCATCGATTATACACTGTGAGTTTGGAGTCGGGATACAACCGCAACGATTTCACGAAAAATGCATTGTTGTCGTTCGACTGACTGATACTCGCTCCAGGCGGACCATCCGGCGTGATGATGTTGGGTATAATCAACTCACATTCTTCAAAATCGATTATCACGGGCGCTATGCTCGGCCAATAACATCCGTTGCTGTCGAGGGCAATTACATTGTATCGCCCTTCCGAAAGCAACGCCGTTTGGCCGGAAGCAACTTGCTCATTGTCGGCATCGAGCCAGGTATAAACATCGAACCCGGCAGGCGCAGAAATGGCAACAGGTGTTATATCATCACACACCAGCGTATCGAACAACGCCAAGTTGATGAGCGGATTCAAAAACATCTCCACTTGAATGGTATCCCTGTCGATACAACTAGGCGACGTTTCAACCGTGAGGCTGTACTCTCCGGGCTCCGATACTGA
>JBJTRD010000354.1:0-3987 GCA_046075945.1 Flavobacteriales bacterium | reverse complement strand
GTCGACATACCCTCGGTGAACTGAGAGTTCGACTGTTGCAAGATGGAGTTGATCCAGTGAATTTGGTTCGGACCATATCCTGCGTCGTTGTTGGCACTCTGGCGAAAGTCCACCTTGATGTTGCCCGAGAAAGTGATCGTCGCAGCGCGATTCGACTCGGCACCGCGAGCGGTGGCCATCAGGTCGCCATCGTAAAGGCTTTCCTCTAAGGGAACTTGCCATTCTGCCACGAAATCACCGTTGTCGTCGGCAACGGTTTCAAGCGGCGCTGTTGCAGTCGGAGTAGTGTCGCCGTCGGATTCGACACGGTCTACTTCGATAATTACGGTTTCACCGGATTCGAATCCGCTACCACTGAAGGTAACGGTTGTCCCGGCTACATAAACCTCCTGGTCCGTTGCAAGGTCGGCCTCGTCTTGTGCCGACATCACTTGACCAAACAGGCAAAGGAAGGCCACCATAGCAATGGACTTCCAGCTGAGTGTGTGAAAGTGTTTCATGAAATTGGTTTGAATTGAGTTGGATTTTAGATGAATGAATGATGAGTTACAAGTGAAATGGGGTGTTGGGTTGATTTGCATCAGTTGCAATTTTCGACAAAAATGACTTTGGTTAATATGAATTTGTTTTTTATGAGCGCGAACATACGAAGCGATTGTGTTTTCTGCTATTTTTTTTCAAAAAATATGAACATCGTCATTTTTTTGATATTTGTCTAGATTTTATTCTTTTCAGGTGGCAATAATGCGTCTTTAACGGTCTGTTATTCGTGTGTTAAGTCACTGTTTTTACCTGTTTAATGTCATTATTCTTACGATAAGGTTGTGTTAGAGAGCGTGGTTTTCGATTCGGGTCGTATCGTGTGATCTTCCATACGAGTGGTGTCCGCTCCTTTCGGCACAGCCCGGGAATCCGTTGGAATTGGCGCACACTGCAGCAGAGCAGGGAAGGAAGTGGTTTAGATTTGCGGCCTAAATCGTTTTACCATGACCGTGTGGGTAACCAAGGTATTTACATTCGATATGGCCCACGCCCTCTATGGCTACGATGGACCGTGTAAAAACATTCAAGCAAACGGAATTACGAAAATGGCATACCGAATATCGAAGGGAATGGATTGCCCCGAACGCAGCGCCATTACAACGACAAATACCAAATACATCACCAGCGGGAAGGTCACAAACATTACCGGACGGAAATACTCCGATTTTCGGATTTTGCGAAACACGAAAAACAGGGCGAATGCAGGTAACGCGAAGACCAGGAACTGAAGCAGGATCTGCGAGGGATCGTCGGGGCGAAACCCGAAGATGGAGAGATAGTTGGCTGCTGTGTCTTTCAGAAGATCGCCTGCTGTTTGAACGTGCTCGGGCATCTCACCGTTGACGGGTAAATTGAGCTGCCACATCTGCCGTTCAATATTCATGGGTTTTTTACCCTGCCAGCCACCATTGAACAGCCAGATGGAGAAAATCCCAAAACCTACCACGGCCATGACAGCGTATTGTATCAATGCTTTCTTGTGGCTATGAAAAATGGCAACCAGCAAGATGTGGCATATAAAAACGTAGAGCGTGACGTAGTGCGATAGCAGGGCCAGATTCAATACGAGCACATACAATGGTATGTGCAACCAGGTGTGCCTTTTGGCAACACTTACCTGGCAAATGCTGTAGGTCGCCAGCAATATCAGGAAGGTGGCCGGTACATAAGCGCGGGCCAATTGACCGTATTCGACCAGTATGGGGTGGAAACTGAGCAGTGCCGCCGCAATGTTGGCAGTGCGCTCGTTGAAAAGCTGTCGGCAGAAATAATATCCCAGGATAATGGTAAGAACACCGAATAGTACCGACATGGCCCGCAATGAAAAATTGCTGTCGCCAAACAATTCGGCCCACCAAAAAAGCAGTACGTTGTATGCAGCTGCATTTCCGCTGTCGGCAATGGTGGCACCTACAACATTGTTGAAGGTACTGCTCAGCTGGCGTTTTCAGACGTGCAACTGAGAGATATACCGGAACGGTTTATTGAAGATGTATCCCGCTCTAATTCATGGTCACAGGGAACAACGAATACGAATATCAGTAGTTACCCGCTCATCTTACTGGGGGCAGAAGGTCACGATCGTTACAGAAATTCTCTTTGGGGATATTCGAGTGGAAAGATGATGGACTATAGACTGGCGGAAGATTGGAAGCGTGTATTTGTAAAGCGAAATTGCACATCCTGTAAAAACTTGCCATCTACCATCTTGTGGTCGAACTGGAGTGAGGTAGCACCGGTGCTTAAGGTATTCAACGAAACCTCGAATCCGATTTTCGAGAGCAAGCCGGGCGACGCCCGTGTAGGAGACTTCGTTCAGCCCAACTACATCATTGTTTCTAAGGTAGACTTGATTACCCGCAGGAGAATGGACTTGCATGTGTCAATTATCGATATAGAGAAGAATACTCCGATAGCCATTGAATCGTATAAGAATGTCCGTTTGCCTATTGTTTTGTTTTTTTTATTTCTATATTTCTCATGTCTATTGAAGATTTATGCTCGTTTACTTGCTTATAAGAACATTTCTGAGCGAAAGTAAACCACGAAAACATTGCCAACCAATTAGTGAATATTGCTTACCAAGTTTTACGACGACTCTTTGATACTTATTACCATCGCACAAGCAGTTTATTACAAACAGACGAACGATATCACCGAACAAATGTGAAAATACTTTTTGCATAGCCACATATTTAGAGTCCTAAAATGCATAATTCAGAGAAAGGACATGCCCTCCCCACCAGGAACAGCGCAGCTAATCCCTCTATTTTTTTAACCGCAGAGAGATACAGCGTTAGCCGAGATTTCGGGAAGTGCAGTATACGCGTCGCGGTCCCCGAGCGTAGCAGAAGAGCGCAAATCAACTGGGTTCGGCAGCCGAGCGCAGCGAAAGGCACGCCTTCAATCGAAGAATCATCCACGCCCTCACTCGTCACCGGTCACTTATCACTCGCCACTTGTCACTCGCCACTCATCACACGTCCACCGTCCCTATCTTCGCGCCATGGCCCTCAAAGACGAAATTGCACGCAGAAAAACATTCGCCATCATCTCGCACCCGGATGCCGGTAAAACAACGCTCACCGAAAAGCTGTTGCTATTTGGTGGCGCAATTCAAACGGCAGGTGCGGTGAAGAGTAATAAAATCACCAAGACCGCCGCTTCCGACTTCATGGAAATCGAACGCCAGCGCGGTATCTCTGTGGCCACATCGGTGATGGTGTTTGAATACAACGGAATGCAGGTCAACCTGCTCGATACTCCCGGTCACAAAGACTTTGCAGAAGATACCTACCGCACACTTACCGCGGTGGACAGTGTTATCCTGGTTATCGACAGTTCGAAAGGTGTGGAAGCGCAAACACGCCGCCTCATGGAAGTGTGCCGCATGCGTGATACACCCGTGATTGTGTTCATCAACAAGATGGACCTTGAAGGACAAGATGCATTCGACCTGCTCGATGAATTGGAGGAAGAGCTCAACATCAAAGTGCAACCGCTGTCCTGGCCTATCAGCAAAGGCTATTCATTCAAAGGCGTATACAAACTCTACGATAAAACCATCAACTTGTTTGAATCGCTCAAGACGAAGGTGAGCGAGGAAATTATTTCCATCAGCGATTTAAGCGATCCTACGCTCGATCAGTTGGTGGGCGAATACGCCGATCAACTGCGCGAAGACGTGGAGCTTATCGACAGTGTTTACGATCCTTTCGATCGTGAAAAATATCTTCAAGGCAAACTGGCGCCGGTATTCTTCGGCTCTGCGATGAATAATTTCGGTGTGAAAGAGTTGCTGGATAAATTCCTGGAACTCGCTCCCACACCGCAGCACCGTGAGTCAAGCGTACGCGTGGTAGAGCCAACAGAGAACAAATTCTCGGGTTTCGTATTTAAGATTCACGCCAATATCGATCCGCGTCACCGCGACCGCATCGCCTT
>JBJTRD010000353.1:0-4791 GCA_046075945.1 Flavobacteriales bacterium | reverse complement strand
CGACTTGCACAGTAAGCCAGCCAACTCAGGTGGTTGCTGCTGCTGTTGTGAACGGAGCTATTCTTTGTAACGGTGGAACAACGACCGTTACTGTTTCTGCAACAGGTGGCACCGGTGCTTATAATGGAACCGGAACTTTTACCGTAGGTGCAGGTACGTACACCTATGATGTAACCGATGCGAACGGCTGTCCGGCCAGTGTGAGCGTCTCAGTGACTGAGCCCGAACCATTGGCGGTAAGCTTGTTGGTTGATCAACGCATCCGATGCAACAACGACTGCAACGGAGTTATCATTTCAACAGTTACAGGTGGCACAGGTGCGTATTCATACCTGTGGTCAAACGGATCGACCAACGCATTCGTGGCGGGTGTATGTTCGGGCAGTTATGATGTAACTGTAACAGATGAAAATGGATGTGAGGTAGTTTCTGAAATGGTTGAGTTGGATAACCCTGAAGTGCTTGCTCTTTCCGCTCTTCTCGCCATCAATGACGATAATTGTGGCGATGCCATCTGCAATGGTTCTGCAGCTGTTGAGGTTAGTGGAGGTGAATCACCTTATACCTATGTATGGACAGGTGGCGAATCGGATAGCAATGAACTGACAGGATTGTGCGAAGGAGCAGTAGTGACAGTTACTGTTACCGATGCTCGCGGTTGTGAGGTGAGTGCGGAAGATGCGATTATCAATTGCGATGAAGAAGATTGTGGTCCTCACAAAACCTTCACACAAGGTGGCTGGGGCGCGGAGCCAAACGGAAACAACCCGGGTGTATATCTGCACGCCAACTTCGATGCTGCTTACCCAAGCGGTTTGACCATCGGTTGCGGCGACAACACGCTTTCTTTCTATTCAGCTCAAGAAATTACCGACTTCCTACCGCAAGGAGGAACACCTGACACCTTGCCAACTATTTCTGTTTTGACAGGTCAGTTGGTAGCTGCTTCATTGAACGTAGGTTTCGATGCATACGATGCAGATTTCGCAGGTTCAGATGTGTCTTTGGGCGATATGTTCATTGATACCGAAGGTTTCGAAGGATTGACGTTGTCTGACATTCTTGCTGTGGCCAACGATGTGATCGGTGGTTGTTCGGATGCGTACTCATATCCTGCTCTCAACGCAGTATTGACTACCATCAACGAGAATTTTGATAACGGCACACAAGACAATGGTCATATCACATGTGCTGCTCCTGCCGGCGTTGATCGCTCTGCTGTAGCAAGCAACGAAGCTGCCCGTGCGTCTTCATTCATGTTGAATGTGTATCCAAACCCTGCCAGCGACATTGCCAATGTTCAAATCAGCGCTACCCGTGCTGAGATTTTTGACATTGCCTTGTATTCAATGACTGGTCAATTGATCACCAAGCAACAGCGCAGCATACCGGTAGGCATTTCTAACTTGAACCTCGAGGTGAGCGAGTTGCCATCAATGTCGTATGTATTGCGTGTTAGCAGCGCTAATCAAAACAAGACTCAAATCGTAGAAGTACGATAAGATAGTTTAGCGGGTTCTTTGAACCTTGCGCAAAGGGCTGCCCCGCGGGGCGGCCCTTTTTGTTTTTCATATTGTTTCAACACTTTTTTTCGTAAACTTGCGAGAAAGTTGCTGTTATGAAATCTATTGGGACTATCGTCTTGCTGTTGACGGCCACTATCGGATGGACGCAGAAGACAGAGCCGACTATTTACATAAAATTATTTGCCGGCGACTCAATTGCAGGTTCGCGACTTACCTATTTAACACCCGACAACACCGAGGCAATGTTTCAGATGGCAGGCAAACTTTATCCTGCGAGAGAGGTAGAATTTTTCAGAAATAACTTCGGCTATTTTGCCAATGTGGGAAGTATAGAAGGGTTTAAAAATCCACGTTTTGCCATGCGTTTGGGTAAAGGGAAAATCAACCTATTTCAGCGCGTACAGATAGAGACGTATATGCAAGACTCGCTTATTCTGATGGATGAAGGAATGGCGGACTATCGATCATTCCAATATTATAATGTAGGAAATGAGGCACTACGGAAGGCTATTTACAGCAACATGAAAGTGGATTTGGCCGGAAGCGCTGCTGCAGCGCCACACTTAAAAGATTTCCGGAAATACAGGGCTATTCAGATAGGGTTGATAGCTTGCGGTGCCGGGGTGCTTGGTCTAGGAGCCTATTCGTCGGCGTTACCAATGAGTGGTGTAGAAAATACAAAACAAACGGTGTTGAATCCTGTAACTCTTCTCGGCTTGATACTCTCGGGAGGCAGTCTATTAATGGAGGCTCCCAAGCGCGATGCTCTCTGGCTCGCAGCGGATGCTCACAACCAGCAGTGATCGTGGGGACTGGGGACAAGTGGCGAGTGGCGAGTGGCGAGTGGCGAGTGGCGAGTGGCGAGTGGCGAGTGGCTAGTGACTTAAAAGGAGGGTGAAGTTATATATTTAGAAGAGTATTATTGTAGCGTATAGCCGGCGGAGTTAAGTGATTAAATAGTAAATGGTGAATAGTGAATCGTGAATAGTAAAAGGGTAGGTCTGTTTGTTTCACTCGTCACTTGTCACTCGTCACTATTCCCCAGTCCCCACCTAGTTTTCTTCATACGTGAAATCCCGAATCACCACTTCGTGAGTCAATTGATTGCTGGGGCCGAGTGATGTAAAGGGCAACGTCCATAAGTTCATGCGGGCATTGGTATGCTCGCCGGGATGTGGAATCACGATGGGCAAGGAAGATTGTCCGCCTTCGGTTTTAATGCGGGGTGGGTGATTACGGTCGAAGTCCCAGGTTGCGATAGGCGTGCCTTCTGCTTTTTCACCTGCATAACTGGCCCAGGTAATGAGCGTGTCGGTCCACGTAAATTGATGCGTGGTAACGCCCCGAAGATCTTCCTCTGCTATGGCTCGTTCGCGGGTTCGTTCTGCAAAATATTGTCCTCCGAAAGCAACGGGTTGAACCGAAAAGGTTGTAGGCGTAGTACTCAGCGTATCGTTCCATTTCGCAAACTCAATATCGACTTCACTATTGCCGTCTGTGTAGAAAGTGCTGTCGTCCCAAGTGAATAAACCGAACACCACATTTTCCGAGAAACTCATCGGGTCGGCTTGAATGGTCCAGGTGTAAGTGCCATAACCTAAATTGTCGCGGCCCACCACCTCAGAGGAATACCATACACCGTTGTGTTCTGCAATTGTAAGGTGCAGCCATCCGTTTTCATCGACCCACACATCGTCGTATAAACGCGAAAACATATTGGGTCCGGGGCCCATGGGTTCTGTGCCCCATTTAACATCCCACTTGCGTCCGGCAAATGTGACTTCATCACCAACACGCCCGAGGGCATCTTCGGGGTTTGACTGCTTGCAGCCCAAAGCGAATAGTACAAGTACGAGAGAAAAATAAACGGGTGTCTTCATTAGGGTTGGTATTGAATAGTGGCAACCTGATCGCCTAGGATGATGTCGAACGCGCCGGGTTCCGTAACGCTTGTAAGGTCTTTGTTGATGAAGGCAAGGTCGGCCGCAGTTAAAACGAATTGATAGTTCACGGTAGTTCCCGCTTTGATGAGTCGCTTGTCGAACTTGCGAAGCTTGCGAACGGAGGGCGTGATGGAAGCTACGTGGTCGCGCGAATAGAGTAACACAGTTTCACGTGCGTCGTATGTGCCTGCATTCGTAACATCGATGCTCACTGTGATGCTCGCGTTACCTTTCAATTCATTGGATGAAAGTTTTATCGTGCTATAGGTGAGTTTCGAATAATTCAAACCGAAACCAAACGGCCACTCCGGCTTATAGGCCGTATTGCCAAACTTGGGATCGAGGGTTTCGCTGAATTTGTGATCGTACGTGAGAAGCGATTGCTCGTGTGCAGGATAGGTGAATGGAAGTTTACCGGAAGGGTTTACATCGCCGAAAAGAATGCGGGCCAATGCATCGCTGCCCAAGTCGCCCGGCTGATAAGCCATCACAACTCCCTTGCACAATGGCACGATGTCGTGAATGATGCGAGGACGATTTTCTACCAACACCAACACCATGGGTTTACCGGTTTTGCTGAGTAGTTTCACGAACTCACGTTGTGCATCGGGCATGCGCAGGTCTTCAATGTCGCCCGGCTTCTCGGTAGAGGGAAGTTCACCGAGACAAACGATGATAGCATCGCTCATTTTCGCTTTCGCAAAGGCCGCATCTGCATCGGCAAGGCTGTCGAGGGTGCAGCCTTGTGTATAGCCAGTCGTGGGATTGATGGCGAGAACGGCTTCGTAAATGGTGTTGCGTGTTTCATCCTCATACTTTTCATCTGTTCCTTGCCAGGTGCGAGTCCAGGCGCCGTTGATGAGTGTGAGCGAATTGGCAGCGGGCCCGCATACGAGCACCTTGGCTGTTTTACTCAACGGAAGAATGCCGTCATTCTTGAGCAACGTGATGCTCTCCTCTGCTGTTTCTCGCGCTGCTTGTCGGTGCTTTTCAGACCCGAAGTCGGGGAAGTCCTTCACCGCCGGTGGCATCGGGTTCTCAAATAATCCAAGGTCGCGCTTCATTATTAAAATGCGACGCACCGATTCGTTGAGTCGTGCTTCGGTAATTTTTCCTTCCTTCACAAGTGAAATGAGGTCGCGGGTAAATTCATAATCGTTGGGCACCATGCACAAATCGATTCCGGCATCGACGGCTGCCTTCACCGATTCTTTATTGTTTGCAGTCACCTTGTGAATCTGGTGCAGCTTCATTACATCTTCCCAGTCGGTTACTGCGACACCGCGGAAACCCATTTCGTTGCGCAACAATTGCGTGAGAAT
>JBJTRD010000352.1:0-2583 GCA_046075945.1 Flavobacteriales bacterium | reverse complement strand
ATGGCTCATTGCTGATGTACACTTGACGATTGACAATGCTGAGGTTGTCGCCGGGTAGTCCGATGCATCGCTTCACATAATTTTCCCGACGGTCCATGGGGCGATATCGAACGCCGCCAAAGGGATGAGGCCGCGGATTTCGGGCATTACGCTCGTAACCACAAACGGTGCAACTTTTCTTTATACCAAAATTGTTGCGCGCCTGTTGATTGAATCGCTCCGAATTAAGCACGTATTTGTCGTACCCACCTGCCAGTACTATTGCCTCCTTCCGCACGTAACTATAATAATCATGTCCGGCATAGAAGGGGTCTACCATGATAGTATCGCCGTGAGGAAAATTGAATACGACCGGGTCCAGACGCTCTACCGAACCAAATCCGGGCAGCCGGAAGTAGGGAAGAGTAATAATTTCTGAATAGCTGTTCGTCATGCCTCCCGGAAGTGCATTGTGAAGAAATGGAACTGCTAAAGGTGTTTGCGGAACTTTTGGACCGTAGCTCATCTTGCTCACGAAAAGATAATCGCCCACAAGCATGCTTTTCTCCATCGACGGAGTGGGAATCGTAAATGCTTCGAAGAAAAATGTGCGGATAGCCGAAGCTGCAATTACTGCGAAGAGCAACGCTTCGGTCCATTCACGCATCATCGACTTTTTCTTGCCTGTCCAGTCGCGTGGCCCCATATAGGCTAGGTTCTTTTCTTTAAAAGCCAATTGAATGAGCGCCATCCATGGCAGAGCGCCAAACAACCATTGGTCTTTGGTGGAGCGCTTTCCGAAAGCTATTCCAGCCTCTACATTCATGATGACCAGCAAAAGCAAATTGATGCCCGGACACAAAATGACAAAAAACCAATACCAGGGTCGTTTGATCATCTTCAGCATGGGGATAAAGTTGACCAACGGGATGTATCCCAAGAAGCCGTTGATACCTGCGCGCTTCAGAAGCGAAGGCAATGTGATGCTGTAAATAACAACCAGGGCAATGAGCAATAGCCAGACAATCATACGCCGTTTGAATTTCGGCAAATGTAGTGAAGGGAGTTGCGAAGTGCGAGGTGCGAGGTTGTCCAAGCCTAAATAGCCCTGACCGTCTTTTGAACCTTCATACTTGGATTTCTGGAGATAGATTCCGAGCCTGAGATCTTTGTTGCCAAGAGGAAATGGGGCTCGATGCCACTTTCAGTTTAAAATCCAACTTCCAAGAACGTTTACCTCATGGTCTTAACTTTCCGGCTCTTTGCGGCTGGCACCTCGCACTTCGCACTTTGCCCTTCGCACCTTTTTAGGTGTATGATCAGAACTTCTGTTGTATATTCGCGGCCCCGTTAACGAAGGTTAGGGTTCGCAGCTTCAGCATTCCGGTTGCGAAAAACAACAAGTAAAACCTCTTCTGTCTATGTGAATGCCTTGATTTTTTCAAGAGACAGAATACAATTAAAACCCAAGCCACATGGCTGAATCTAAACGTGTAAAGGCTGAAGAAGCCGAAGAAAAAGACCTCAATGTTGTCAATGAGGCAGCTTCTGAATCAACAGAAGTAGTTGCAGAATCAACACAGGAAGAAGAAAACGGTGCGGAAGAGCCGCTCGAAATTTTCAGCACTGCCGATGATCAAATGTACCTCGATGACAAAGGGGAGTTTAACTGGGATGCTTACGAAGCGGCCGGCGGTTACAACAATGATGAGCGCAAGAAGCTCGACAAGATGTACGAATCTACCTTGTCGGTCATTAAAGAGCGTGAGGTTGTAAACGGCACCGTAGTATCCATCAACAAAAAGGAAGTTGTAGTAAACATCGGTTATAAGTCTGAGGGCGTAGTTCCTGCCGGCGAATTCCGCTACAACCCCGACCTCAAGGCGGGTGATGTAGTTCCGGTTTTCATCGAACAGACGGAAGATAAAAACGGACAGCTCCATGTTTCTCATAAAACAGCGCGTGTATTCAGCGCCTGGGGCAACGTAAACGCTGCATTGGAAAGCGGCGAAATCATCAAGGGTGAGGTGAAGAGCCGCACCAAGGGTGGTTTGATTGTAGATGTATTTGGCATCGAGGCATTCTTGCCAGGTTCACAAATCGACGTGAAGCCTATCCGCGATTACGATCAGTACGTTGGAAAAATCATGGAGTTGAAAGTTGTGAAGATCAACAACGAGTTCAAGAACGTAGTTGTATCGCACAAAGCTCTCATCGAGGCAGAACTCGAAGAGCAGAAGAAGCTCATCATGAGCGGACTCGAAAAAGGTCAGGTACTCGAGGGTATCGTGAAGAACATCACCTCATACGGTGTATTCGTAGACCTTGGTGGCGTAGACGGTTTGATTCACATCACCGACTTGTCGAGGGCCGCGTAACACATCCGGAAGAGCTTGTGCAGCTCGATTCTAAGATCAATGTAGTTATCCTCGATTTCGATGATGACAAGAAGCGAATTGCTCTTGGTATGAAGCAGCTCACACCGCACCCATGGGATGCCATGGAAGGCACCATGGAAGTAGGGCAGAGGGTGAAAGGTAAAGTGGTTGTTCTTGCCGACTACGGCGCATTTGTGGAAATTGCTGCCGGCGTAGAAGGACTGAT
>JBJTRD010000351.1:0-2021 GCA_046075945.1 Flavobacteriales bacterium | reverse complement strand
TCCACTTTTAAGTCGAAAAAATCGCGCGTAATTTCTTCCTTGTCTTCCTTCAACTCCCCTTCCAGGCCCTTCGTATTCTCCCGAATGTACTCATCCTTCAAACCGGTGTACGATTGATAAGCATCGAGGTAAGATAAGGTGGTGGTGGTGTCCAATGTCTTCGGATTGGGCTCGTCGTTGTGGAAGTACAACACCACAGGCAACTCGCGCATCAGTCGATTCAACACGGTTTGAGTAGTATCGACATTCTTCGCGCCGCATTGCATGACAGCGCTCACCACATACAAATCATTGCAGCAGGCCGATTCAGCTCTCAGGCTATCCGGTTTATTCGAAGCAAAATAAAAATTACAACGTCCGTCGGGCTTCGACACGGCCACTGAAGGCGACAACTCGTTGAATGTTGAATTGTATGTCTTGCCCATGTTTATCGGTTTCTCAAACGACTCACCCTTTCTGTTTGCGTAAAACAAATCGAAACCACCGTAACCGTTGTGCCAGTCGCTGGCAAAAAACAAGCGTCCGTCGCGGCAGAAAGGAGTAATATCATTGCCCTCACTATTCACACGCTTACCGGCATTCTTCGGCTTTGTCCAGCTATCTTCATAAACCGAATACCAGATATCGAGACCACCCACTCCACCCGGTCGATCAGAAACAAAAAAGAAATACTCAACACCATCGATCATGGTCACATGAGGCATCGTATTTATTCCCCCCTCACCATTCACTATTTCCATTTCATACGCGGTCACTATATGATCAGTATCCCAGCTACCGGTCATCAATTTGGTAAAGTCGCCTATCACCTGACTGAAATAGACTCGATCGCCTATCTGAGAAAAACTCGCCTGCGAGCCTTCCACGTCCGGCATTCCGGGTACAGATCGTATGTTCTGAAACATGGGCGGATTGGCCTGTGTGCGCACGCTGTCGTACAACACATCTGCCATGTGCACACGCCATTTGTTATCGGCGAAGTCAGTGTAGTAGAAGGTTGTTTGCATTTGCAAAGGAGCCATCTCACTTGCACTGCCAATAATATTTGAAGGCAACTTCGACTTCTTCCATTTAACGCCTTTACAATCCGGCCCCATCATCAACAATAACAAACTATCGGGCGAATCATTTTTCTCCGAGTTATTCATTGCCCATTGCGAGGCTTTCACTTCATGCGTGGCTATTTCCACCAAAGCCTTATCGGCGCCCTTCGATTTTTTCGTGAACTTTTTGAAGTTGCGCTGCGCATCTTCGTATCGCCCCATTGTCTTTTCGAGCCATGCCATATAAAAAAGTGCATTCGGGTCTGACTTGCCTTCATCGATTGAATAGTTCTGCGTGTAAAGCTGATATGCGAGTGGATAATACTTCACCTCACGCGCAGCATCGGCAAGTTTTTTTCGCAGTAAAAATGAACTACTATCGAGCGCATACGCCTGTTGGTAATAACCAAAGGCTTCGTCCCAAGCGTTACGATCATATGCTGCATCATCTCCAAATCGCTCATACTGCTGTGGTGATTGCGCGAAAACTCCCGTTTGTGCAACCACCCAAACAAGAAAAAGCGTTGTAGTGAAAATTTTAAATCGCATAGTGCGTAGGTAGAGGCAAGAGAATTAAAGGTTGTCGGTCAAAAATTGAGTCATGCGTGTGTACAAGTGAAGACGTGTGTTGCCTCCGGAAATACCATGGTTTTTATTGGGATACACAAACATATCGAACTGTTTGTTGGCTGCTACAAGAGCGGTCACCATATCCATGCTGTTCTGATAATGCACATTATCATCGGCACTTCCATGCACCAGGAAGAACTTACCCTTCAGCGCCTTCACGAAGTTGATGGGCGAATTGTTCTCATAGCCACCGCTGTTCTCTTGCGGTGTGCGCATGAAACGCTCTGTATAGATACTGTCGTAGTATTTCCAATTGGTTACAGGTGCCACTGCAATACCGGCCTTGTAATAATCAGCCCCCTTGGTCATACACAACGAGGTCATATATCCGCCAAAACTCCAGCCCTG
>JBJTRD010000350.1:0-5647 GCA_046075945.1 Flavobacteriales bacterium | reverse complement strand
GCCGTTCCACGATTTTTTATCATCGGCAATGTCGCCGGCAAGCCGGATGACACCGCTATAGAATTCATCTTTCGCTTCGAACGAAATCGATAGAAGTTCATTGGCTGTAGTAATCGTGACTGCATAATTCAGCGTATCACTCTTGACAGTCCCGTCATCATTCTTACGATTTTCGAAATGGCGAATGGATGCTTTCGTTTTACCGTCCGCTTCCTTTACAATGAGCTCATAAGTATGCTTAGGAAGTTTCAATTCATAGCGACCAACCAGTTGAATTTGTTTGATGGGCTCTAGTAAGTAACGCTCTCCCTGCACCCAGTTTTCATGCAGCACCGCCGTTTCGTTAAAAATGTTTTCGGATGAAATGATAAAATTGGCCCATGCTCCTGCAGCCAGCGCTCCGAGTTCAGCTTCTGCTCCCATCAGTTTGGCAGGTGTTGCAGTAAGCGCTTTTAGAGCATCTGCTTCTGTCAATCCGCGCTTTACCGCTTTGCGGAGGTTTTTCAAAAACTGATTACGCTCATTCAAACCGTTTGAAGTAAGTGCGAATGCAATGCCCTTACCCACCAGCATTTCGCAGTTAGATGGAGCCATTTCCCAATGTTTCATTTCATCGATTCCAACGAGGCGCGACACATACGGATCGCTCACATCGTATGCATCGGGAAACGCGAGCGGCACTATCAATGTGGCCTTCGTTGCGGCGATATCGGCCAGGCGCTGGTATTCATTGCCCGATGTTTTCACTATATACTGCACACCAAATTCGTCGCCCACGCGATCGGCGCGAAACACATTCCATTTATCGCCGGCATCAAAAATGGAGGGAAGCTTTGCAAGTGCGTTCATGGCTTCGAGCGACAGGTTTCGCTCTTCGCGCGAGCCTCCGTTGGCATACCATGTCGCATCGTAATACGATTGACGGAGAAGTGCAATTGACCCCATGAGCGATGATGGATAACCCGTTGTACTGGTCCCCTTTTTGAATGAGAAATGAGCAGATGCCATTGGTCTCAATAAACACTGATTAGGGTCGGCGCCCAGCGTTACCAATGCCCCGGACCCGCGAACAATGCCATCCATTTTATGGGTAAGAACGGTGCCGAATCCAATGCCTCTCATCTCTTTGGCGGCTTCTTCTTTGCACGAAAAATTGACCGCTGCGTTATACTCCGCATTGATAGCGTCGTTCCAGCCGAACGCGCCCTTTGGTGAGTCGGCCGACGATGACTGACGCATGCGACCGGGTCCTTCGCTCGTCTTCGCAGGTGCTGCATCGCTCAGACCATAATCGGAATAGATATCGATAAACGATGGGTAAATAAATTTTCCTGTCATATCGAAAACCACGGCGTTGCTGGGTATTGCAACTCCTTTACCCGCAGCAACCACGCGACCCTTTTCTATTACAAGGGTTGCATCATCGATACGCGTTTTATAATCGGTGTATACGGTTGCGTGGGTAAATGCTACAGCGGTTACATCCTTTGGTAGAATTCCGTTGTAAGGAAAGGTGGTTTGGGCGTTAGCAGCGATTACAACTATGAGAGCAATACATGCGGAAAATATGCGCATACGTAGTGATTTTTAATGAGGGTGAAAGGTACAGAGAAAAGGGAGATAGGAATGCAGGATTATTGGATTGTAGGGGTTAGGATTGTAGGGAAGGCCAACATCAAACTTGCAACTTTCAATCTTTCCCTATAATCCTACAATCCTAACCCCTATAATCCTATGCGGTCAGTTCCACCCAGTCGCCGTGCTCTTTGATGAGTGCGATGAGTTCTTCAACAGCTTGATTTTCGGGGACGTTTTTCTTGACCACGTTTTTTTCTTTGTAGAGCGTGATTTTACCCGGACCGGTTCCTACGTAGCCATAATCGGCATCGGCCATTTCGCCGGGTCCGTTTACAATACAACCCATGATACCAATCTTTACTCCCTTCAAATGAGAAGTGCGTGATCGAATCTTAGCAGTCGTTTCTTGCAGATCGAAAAGCGTGCGACCGCAACTGGGGCAAGAGATGTATTCTGTTTTTGATATGCGTGTGCGCGTGGCTTGAAGAATTCCAAATGCGGTGCTGTTCACCCGCTGCATGGGGATTTCAGATGCCGTAATGAAAATTCCATCGCCCAATCCATCAATAAGCAAGGCACCCAAATCGGTTGCGCTGTAAAGCATGAATTGATCTTCATTTAAACCCGCATAGCTGCGCCATGCAATGACAGGCGTTTCGCATCCTGCATTCATCAGTTTAAAGAATGCCGCGCGCTGCTCAGCCATGCCATGTGCATGCGATGTGGTAAGAACCAAAACAAGATGATCGTGCCGTTTGAATTCGGCAATTCGTTCTTCGGATAAATCAGATAAGGAGGCTCGCACGAAGACACATTCTGCTTGAGGAAGATTATGGAGTTCTTCTATTCCTGTCAATGGATAGCAACGATCCTTGTCACTGTGCTCTTCCCAAGCAGCACGATCGAAGATGAGTCCAAGCGTGCCCGGTATTTCAAAATCGACCTTGTTGGAACCACAATAGACATAATCACAGGCCATATCGGTAAGATTCCACTTGTCGAGCGGCACCGAGTAATTGCACCCAACAGCAAAAAAACTTGCAGCCGTTATTTCGTTTCGGCTTGAAAAATCCATTATGACACGAGGAACATTTTTTCCTCCAATGTTGAGAACTGCAGCGCTGTGTCGGCGATGGTATTCGAATGGATTTACCGGCACAGGAACTTCAGGGATTGCAGTATGTGCAGCCCGCTTTTCAAATCGCTCGGCGAGCATGCGCGCCACCGGAATTTCAGCTTCAGGCGCCTCGGTAAGCGAAACTCGAATTGTATCGCCCAAGCCGTCTTCGAGCAATGTGCCTATGCCGACTGCACTTTTGATACGTCCATCTTCACCATCGCCGGCTTCCGTTACACCGAGATGCAACGGGTAGTTCATGCCCTCCTGCATCATGTGGCTCACCAACAAACGATAGGCTTGCACCATGACCTGTGCATTGCTCGCCTTCATAGAAATCACGATATCGTGGAAATCATGGTCACGGCAAATGCGCAAAAACTCCATTGCGCTTTCCACCATTCCCAGCGGAGTATCGCCGTAGCGCGAAAGAATACGATCGCTCAACGAACCATGATTGGTACCAATACGCATGGCCGTTTTATTCTGCTTACATAGCAAGACGAGCGGAGTAAAGCGTTCGCGGATACGCGCCAGTTCTGCGGTGTACGTTTCGTCGGTATATTCTATTTCTTCAAACTTCTTCTTGTCGGCATAGTTGCCCGGGTTTACGCGCACCTTCTCGACAATGCCCGCTGCGATTTCAGCCGCGTTGGGTGTAAAATGAATATCGGCTACCAATGGTGTTGAATAGCCTTTCGAACGAAGGCCCGCCTTGATATTGGCCAGATTCTCCGCTTCGTTTTTGCTGGGAGCGGTGATGCGCACCAGTTCACAGCCGGCGTCTATCATGCGAATACTTTGAGCAATCGTACCATCCGTATCCATCGTGTCGGTGGTGGTCATGCTCTGGAGACGAATGGGGTTATCGCCACCGAAACCCACACTGCCAATCATCACTTCGCGCGTGCGAAAGCGTTCGTAATTGAATAGTGAGAGGCAATAGCGGGGTGAGTTCATGCACGTAAAACAGCTAACCGGGCATTTGGTTTATTGAAGTGACTAATGACAAGCGACGATTGAATAGCGGCGGCCAATCAATTAGTCACTTGTCATTAGACATTTGTCACTTATTTGCGTCGTACTTCTTCCCAACAATGTCCCAGTTAATCACATTAAAGAATGCTGTTATGTAGTCGGGGCGGCGGTTCTGGTAGTGCAGGTAGTATGCGTGTTCCCACACATCCATGCCGAGAATGGGAAAACCACCGCAACCAATTCCGGGCATGAGTGGCACATCCTGATTGGCTGTAGAGCAAACCTCCACTTTTCCTCCCTTGTGCACGCAAAGCCACGCCCAGCCCGATCCAAAGCGAGTAACACCGGCCTTGGCAAACTCCTCTTTAAATTTATCAAAGCTTCCGTAAGCGGCATCTATAGCGGCAGCCAAAGCGCCTGTCGGTACATTGGACCCGCCAGGTGTCATTATTTCCCAGAATAAATTGTGGTTGTAGAATCCACCGCCATTATTGCGAACCGGCATCTTGTCGAACCCCTTCACGAGAATTTCTTCAATACTCATGTTTTCCAGGTCAGTGCCGGCGATGGCCGCATTTAGATTGTTGGTGTACGCCGCATGGTGCTTGTCGTGATGAATCTCCATGGTGCGGGCGTCAATATGAGGTTCCAATGCATCGAACGCATACGGAAGGGGTGCAAGTGTAAATGCCATTTTCGTAATATTTTAATTGCGAAAATAGGAAGATAGTGACCCATGACCAATGACTAGTGACGCATGACTAGTGGGCAGCACTTTTCACTAGTCACTAGTCACTATTCACTTGTCATTACGCAGTTAATAACTCACGTTTTTTACGTTTATAACCCTCTGTTTATCGCAGTGTAGCAAGGTATATTTGAGCCGAGAAAGTATGGGCTTTCGGGATGTTTCCCGAGAGAAGCAAGACCTGCTTTCAAACCAACGGAAAAAACGCAAAGCAGGAAACCAACCTATGGGCTTATTCAGCTTTTTAACACAGGAAATCGCCATCGACCTTGGCACGGCCAATACCATCATCATACAGAATGACAAGGTTGTGGTTGATGAACCCAGTATCATTGCTCGTGACCGTGCATCCAATAAAACGGTTGCGGTAGGCCGCACCGCGCAACAAATGCATGGTAAAACGCACGAGAACATCAAAACCATTCGTCCGCTAAAAGACGGTGTAATCGCCGACTTCCATGCTGCGGAAGACATGATCAAGGGGATGATCAAAATGATTTCGAAAGGCCGTGGTTTGTTTCAGCCCTCACTCCGCATGGTGATTTGCATTCCTTCCGGTATAACCGAAGTTGAAAAACGTGCGGTAAAAGACAGCGCAGAACACGCAGGTGCGAAGGAGGTGTACCTTATTCACGAACCTATGGCTGCGGCGATTGGTATTGGTATCGACGTAGAAGAACCGATGGGAAATATGGTCATCGACATCGGTGGCGGTACTTCCGAAATCGCTGTTATTGCACTGGGAGGTATTGTTACGGATAAGAACATTCGTGTGGCAGGTGATGAGCTTACACAGGATATCGAAGAATACATGCGCCGTCAACACAACATACTGGTGGGTGAACGCACAGCCGAGCAAATCAAGATTGAAGTCGGAGCTGCATTGCCCGAGCTCGACAATCCACCGGTGGATTACAATGTGCGCGGACGCGACCTGATGACCGGTATTCCGAAAGAGATCGCCGTGTCGTATTCGGAAATCGCTCATGCACTCGACAAATCAATTTCGAAAATTGAAGAGGCCATCATGAGTTGTCTGGAAAATACTCCACCGGAACTTTCGGCAGATATATACAAGACCGGTATTTACCTTGCGGGAGGAGGAGCGCTCCTTCGTGGATTGGACAAGCGCATTGGACAAAAAACAAAGCTGCCCGTGCACGTTGCCGACGACCCGTTGCGCGCAGTTGCGCGCGGCACCGGCATTGCCCTGAAGAACATCAATA
>JBJTRD010000349.1:0-8410 GCA_046075945.1 Flavobacteriales bacterium | reverse complement strand
AAAAAATAGATGAAACATGACAACTATACAAATAAGACGATTAACGTGCTTTGTAGTGCTTGTTTGTCAGCTGCTAAATCCCATAGAGCTGGTGGTGCAAGACCCGTATCAGATTCTTTAATACCGGATAGTTCATTAACTCGTTTTAATATTGATTGTACATCTTCTTCAGTTTGCTTTATAGCTTTATCGTATGGACCAGCTCAGCATGACTATTTTGTGGAAGAAATTGTCGACCGGTACTTCCTTCGGTTTCAATGACGTGTCTTTGGGCTGAATGAGCAGTGTTCCTCCATCCCATTTGTCGGCCAGATCAACGATATCCGTCACCTCGTAATACATATCGAACACATTCTTCACAGCATCCACCACATCTTCAAGTTCAACGGTTGATGTGAGAGCCGGCCCGGGCTCCACGAGTGTGAAACCATCGAATGCCTTGCCCAATTCCTTTTCGCCGTGCTCGCGGAAATAAATACGGTACTTGTGATCGTCCATACCGAAAACGACGCCTTCACCGTAGGTCGGGTGAATTAGTTTAGAGCCAATGGTGAAATTCATTTGATTAGTGCAATAGTGAGAGAGTTTGTTGGTTTGTCGATTATTCTATTTGACATTTATCAATCGTCGTTCGCCGCCCGCCATTCGCTTCTTTACGACGTTCTTCTTGCTTATTTATGATGAGTTGGCACCGCATGCAAATCATAGTGTTCAGCCGATTGAATGCGCACATGGGCGAAATCGCCTACACGCATATAACCGGAAGCAGTTGGGATGATAACCTCATTATCGACCTCGGGCGAATCGTACTGCGTGCGGCCAATGTAGCTGTCGCCTTCCACACGATCGATCAGCACTTGCATTTCACGGCCAACAAATCGTTGATTGAGTTCATAGGAAATATGTGATTGAGCCTCCATGACCGCATCGGCACGTTTACGTTTGGTTTTCGCAGGAACATCATCCTTCATTCCATAGGCATGTGTATTCTCTTCATGCGAGTACGTGAAAATACCCAAACGATCGAATCGAGTTTGCTCGACCCAACCCAGCATTTCTTCAAAATCGGCCCGCGTCTCGCCGGGGAATCCGGCAATAAGGGTGGTGCGCAGTGCAATGTCGGGCACCCGATTGCGGATTTCTGCAATAAGCGCATCGGTTTTTTCGCGTGTAATACCGCGGCGCATGGCCTGCAACATCTTCGTTGTGCCGTGTTGTAAAGGCATATCGAGGTACTTGCATACATTGCTTCGCTCGTTCATCACATCGAGCACATCCATGGGGAATCCCGATGGGAAAGCGTATTGCAAACGAATCCAGTCGATGCCCTCTACATCACTCAAGCGACGTATCAAATCGGCGAGGTTTCGTTGCTTATAAATATCGAGACCGTAGTAAGTCAGATCTTGTGCAATCAGAATAAGCTCTTTGGTACCGGCCGCCGCCAGTTTTTTGGCGCTGTCCACGAGCTGCTCCATCGGTGTGCTCACGTGCTTACCGCGCATAAGGGGTATCGCGCAAAACGAGCACGGCCTGTCGCAACCTTCCGATATCTTGAAGTAGGCATAGTGCGAAGGGGTGGTTAGCAGGCGCTCGCCCACCAGTTCGTGCTTGTAGTCGGCCTTGAGGGTCTTCAATAAACGCGGAAGTTCACGGGTCCCGAAAAAAGCATCTACTTCAGGTATGTCCTTCTCCAGCTCAGGCTTATACCGTTCCGACAAACAACCGGTAACATATAGTTTGTGGACATTACCCTTTTCCTTTTCGCGGGCCCAAGCCAATATGGTGTTAATACTCTCCTCTTTGGCGTTATCAATAAATCCGCAGGTATTTACGATTACTATTTCAGCATCTTGCTGCTCCGATTCGTGCTCAACCTGAAACGAATTCGCTTTTAGCTGCGCCATCATCACCTCACTATCGAAGATGTTCTTCGCACAGCCCAGCGTTACCACATTTACCTTATTCTTTTGGAGCGTTTTCGTTTTCATGGAGGATGCAAAGAAACAACGGGAATTGATAGTGTTGCGCATCAAAAGGTAACCTTTCGGCATTATGGCCGTACACTGACCCATTCAGCGCCCTTTGGGAACGAATTCCGAAGGAGCTATAACCTGAAAAATTAAACGCTTATGATAGACAATGCTCTACGTTACTATGGGAAAATTGATGAGGGAGGAATCGTTGATTTTGTTGACCTCCTTTCAGGCGTGCTCAACCGCAATCTGGGTCCGCGCAAAGACATTCGCAAGATGTGCAGTCTGGCAATAGAGCTCCTCGATAATGGGATGCGTTACAGTCTCGACCATCGGGTTTCATTTACATGGACCATCGAAAGAGACCGGCTCACATTTGAACTGGAAAATCATGCGGAGGAAAGCGATGCCGCGCGTCTCTTGAGTCATACGCAAGAACTACAAAAAATGAGTCTGGAAGAACGCAAGCTTGCGTTTCAGAAACAAATAAACAGTGAACACCTGGGACCTAAGGGCGGAGCAGGTTTGGGATTATTACAAATACTGAGAAAAGGTGTTCATTTGTTGGATATTCAGATTCAAGAGCAATCTAATCGTACGTTTGTATGCAAAAGTCGCATTGAAACAATGCTCTAAAACGAACCAACGATGCTTGAAACCATTTGCACCGCTACAAAAAGTAATCCTTCACTGACGTTTGACAATGAAAAAAACATCTTCAAAATTGAAGGAATATGCACGTTGGTAAATGCGATTGAGTTTTTTGAATCCATAACAGAGTGGATAAATCTCAATGAGCACAGGCTTCAGAAGGGCGCAGAGTTTCAATTTCATTTGCCCTATTTCAATTCGGCCAGTATGAAAGGAATCATGTTCGTAATGCAGCGAATTAAAAAAGGCATGGATGCAGGTCAAAACTGGACCATAGGTTGGCATGTAGAGGAAGACGACGAGTTCCTGCTCGATGCGGCCGAGTCTTTTCAAGACATGATTAATGTTGAGATTGAAATCTTACGTCCCTGAGCGTCTAGGAATTTTGCTCTTCAGATGATTTAAAGAGTGAATCAACGAATTCAAATCGATTGAACACCTGCAAGTCGTCGATTTTTTCGCCCACCCCAATGTATTTCACAGGAATACTGAATTGGTCGCTAATTCCAATGACAACACCTCCTTTGGCTGTGCCATCTATTTTGGTAATGGCCAAAGCTGTTACGTCAGTCGCGGCTGTGAATTGCTTGGCTTGTTCGAACGCATTTTGTCCTGTTGACCCATCGAGCACCAGCAACACCTCGTGGGGCGCATCGGGTGTAACTTTTTGCATAACGCGCTTAATTTTAGAGAGCTCGTTCATAAGCCCCACCTTATTGTGCAATCGCCCGGCTGTATCGATGAGTACAACGTCCATTTGCTGTGCGACCGCACTTTGCAAAGTGTCAAAAGCCACACTGGCCGGATCAGCGCCCATTCCTTGCGCCACAATAGGCACACCTGCGCGTTCACTCCACACTTTAAGTTGATCAACTGCAGCTGCACGAAACGTGTCGGCTGCCCCCAGCATTACCTTTTTACCCTGGCTCTTCAACTGATTCGCCAGTTTACCGATGGTTGTTGTTTTTCCCACACCATTCACCCCAACTACCATCACTACATACGGACCGTTTACGTTCGGAATAAACACCTCATCACCTTCTTCGCCATCGTGCCCTTTGAGCAGGGCCGAAATCTCATCTCTGAGAATGCCGTTCAGTTCGGAAGTGTTCATGAACTTATCGCGCTTTACGCGTTCCTCAATACTGCGAATAATCTTCAACGTAGTTTCTACACCGACATCACTGCTGATAAGCATTTCCTCCAGATTATCGAGCACTTCGTCATCGACCTGGCTTTTACCAACGATGATTTTAGCTAACTTGGAAAAGAAACCGGTGCGGGTCTTTTCCAAGCCCTGGTTGAGGCTTTCCTTCTTTTCAGATGAAAATAGTCGTTTAAAAAAATTCATAGCGGCCGAATAGGATAAAACAAAAAAGACTTTCCCCGGAAGAGAAAAGTCTTTCTATAATTTTACAAAACAAGAATCAGCCCTTGGTAAACCAAGACTGCACATTGTCATTGTGTACGATTTCTTCCTTAAATGTGTAAGCGCCTGATTTGGGCGACTTCACCATTTTAATAACCTTGGTGTGGTTCTTACCACTACCGGTTTGCAGGGTTGCAACTACCTTCTTTGCCATGGCTTATCTTATTTAATTTCTTTGTGAACAGTCATTTTCTTCAGAATCGGATTGTACTTCTTTTTTTCCAAACGATCCGGAGTGTTTTTACGATTCTTGGTAGTGATATAGCGGCTGGTGCCGGGCATGCCCGACTCTTTGTGCTCTGTGCACTCCATAATCACTTGAACTCGATTTCCTTTCTTTGCCATTGTCTTAAAATCTTGAATGGGGCCGCGAATGTACGTCGCTTTTTCCTCTTATCAAGCAAAAAAGCTATGTTTTTTTCGGGACGGCAACCTTAGCCGTGAACCTACAACTTCAAAACAACGAAAATACCACTGTTTTTCAATCATTTATCGGCCGAGCACTCGCCAATCGCCACTCCCCAATTTCAAATCGCATAAAGCAGGTCCAATTGCTTCCCTCCACACACCCGCTTGTTGAAAAGCCGATTGCTTTTGCATCCTAGTACATACAGTCGAGAATAGCTTTGATATCCCTCTGAATTGCGCAGAGGAATTCCATCCTACTGCTGAATCCTGTGGCCAGAAACACACCCAAAAATACCGAAGAAACAGAGCCTATTGAAGCTCCTGCTGAAAGTAAGCGCAAGAGCAAACCCGCCGGCAATGGCAAATGGGCGCGGTTCATGGCGTTCATGCGCGACCCGCGGGTTCAGAAAATCATTGGCATTTTCACGGTGCTCTTCAGTGTTTTCACCCTCCTGGCCTGTGTTTCCTTTCTCATCAGTGGTGATCACGATCAGCGACTGGTGCTGGGTCAGTACGACGATCAATTACATCCGGACGAACATTACAGCAACTGGATGGGAAAAATCGGGGCACACGTAGCCTGGTTTTTCATGAATAAATACTTCGGTGTGGGGGCCATATTCCTTCCACTCATCATTTTCGTAATAGGCTGGCGCATTTGGTGGGGCCGCGATTTGATGCCGTTCTGGAAAACAATTCGTCTTTCAGCCCTGGCCATGTTGTTTTTTCCTTTGGCAATCGGCTTTCTATTTCACCACCGCGTTGAAGGGCTTGAACGCACGATCGAAATTAGCTGCAATCCCAATTTGGTGGGAGGTTACGGATACCTAGCAACGCTTTGGTGCACATTCACTCTGGGCTGGTGGGGCACGCTCATGTTGCTCCTTTTCACGGTAGGCGCATTTCTCATTTTCAACTTCAATCATCAAGTAGAAGCAGCGTGGGTGCGATTCAGTGAGTGGTGGGCCGATATGCTGAAGCCCAATCCCAAAGACGACGAGGAAGATGAAGACGAGCCAACGCCACTCGCCAATGCTGCGCCCAATGTTGTTCGTAATGAAGTTGCGAAGCCGGTGGAAACAACCGTCGAAGTGAAGGCACCCATTGAAGAACCGGAGGCACCCTGGCATGAAAACGAAGTAACATTCGAAACAGAAACGGAGCAAGAAGAGGAGGAAATAGAAGAAGAAATCGCACACGAGCTGGACATGGAAGTGGAAGAGCCCGAAGATGAACCCGAAGAAGAGTTGACCGAGGAGGAACTTGTTATAAGCACTCCAATTTCGGGCGGATCGACCACCATTCAAATGGACGAGGATTTTTCAGTGGAAGTAAAGGGTGCTGAAGAGGAACTGAGCGAAGAAGATATACAACGGAACATCGAATCGCTGGGCCCCTTCGACCCACGACTCGACTTGTCGCGCTATGCATTTCCGCCGGTCGATATGCTCAAACCACACGGAGGCCAGGGACCGCAAATCGATAAGGAAGAGCTCGAAGAGAACAAGAATAAAATTGTACAGACGCTCAACCACTACAAGATTGAAATTGCCAAAATCAAGGCAAGCATTGGCCCCACGGTCACGCTGTATGAAATAATACCTGCACCCGGTGTGCGCATCAGCAAAATCAAAAACCTTGAAGACGATATTGCCTTGAGCCTTGCCGCGCTTGGCATACGTATTATAGCCCCGATACCCGGAAAAGGCACCATTGGTATTGAAGTGCCCAATTCGAAACCCGATGTAGTGAGTATGCGCTCACTGGTGAATTCGGAAAAGTTTCAGAATGCAGAGATGGAACTTCCGGTCGTACTGGGTAAAACCATCTCCAATGAAAATTTTGTAGTCGACCTTGCGAAGATGCCCCACCTATTGATGGCAGGTGCCACGGGGCAAGGTAAATCGGTTGGGTTGAATGCCATACTGGTTTCCCTTCTTTACAAAAAACACCCGGCCGAAATCAAGTTCGTACTGGTAGATCCAAAGAAGGTGGAGCTTACCCTCTTCAACAAAATCGAGCGTCACTTCCTGGCCAAGCTGCCCAACGAAGCAGATGCCATCATTACGGATGTGCAAAAAGTAGTTCGCACGCTTCAATCGTTGTGTATTGAAATGGATACACGTTACGAGCTTCTCAAGACAGCGGGCTGCAGAAACATCAAAGAGTACAACGGCAAATTCGTTGCGCGCAGGTTGAATCCTGAAAATGGGCATCGCTTCCTGCCATACATCGTGTTGGTGGTTGACGAGTTTGCCGACCTCATCATGACGGCCGGTCGTGAGGTAGAAACGCCCATTGCACGCCTGGCACAGCTGGCGCGTGCTATTGGAATCCACTTAATCATTGCAACGCAGCGCCCGTCGGTCAACATCATCACAGGAACCATCAAAGCGAACTTTCCCGCGCGCATTGCCTTCCGTGTAACCTCCAAAATAGATTCGCGCACCATCCTCGACACCGGCGGTGCCGAGCAATTGATAGGGCGCGGTGATATGCTGTACTCCACCGGTAACGACCTAATACGCTTGCAATGTGGATTTGTGGACACCCCGGAAGTAGAAGAAATAACCGACTATATAGGAAATCAGCAGGCCTACCCTACTGCCTTTCTCCTTCCCGAAGTTGTGGATGAGAATCAGTTGGAAATGGGTAATTTTGCCGACGAAGACCGCGACGAATTGTTCGAGGAGGCAGCACGAATTGTTGTGATGACACAGCAAGGAAGTGCCTCGATGTTGCAAAGGAAATTGAAGCTGGGATACAACCGTGCAGGCCGACTGGTGGACCAACTGGAAGCAGCAGGTGTCATCGGTCCTTTTGAAGGAAGTAAAGGCCGGAAAGTTTTATTTGCAGACGAAATCTCTTTGGACCAGTTCTTGAAATCGGGCTCTTCGAACGTTTAATCCAACCATCATGAAACACTTCTTTTCTCTGACATTGGTGCTCATCACCTTCGTTACTACAAGCGTCAACGCTCAAACTTCAAAAGAAATCCTCGACAAGCTCTCGGCCAAGGCCAAAACTTTCAAGACCATCACAGCCGATTTTTCCTATACACTGAACAATCCGAAAACTTCGACCAACCAGACCCTCAACGGCAACGTGAAGGTGAAAGGTTCAAAATACTACGTTTCCATGAGCAGCTATCAGATTTGGTGCGATGGAAAAACGGTGTGGAACTACAACAAAGACAACAACGAGGTTACCATCGACCACCTGGCCGACGTGAAAGATGGAGGTTTTGATCCTTCAGAAATGTTTACCATCTGGGAAAAGAACTTCAAACATGAAATGAAGAATGCCAGCGCCACCGTCGATGGCGTGAGTTGTTATCAAATTGCACTGTACCCCAACGACCCAAAGAGCAAGGCCTACCATACCATTATGCTCAACATCGATAAATCAAAAATGGAGGTGACGAAAGTTGAAATTAAAACACGCGACAACGCCACGATGACCTACAAGGTCAAGAACTTCAAAACAACGACCGAGTTGGGTGATGGTGAATTTCTCTTCAACAAAGGCAAATTTCCCGGTGTTGAAGAAGTCGATAATCGCATTTAAACGAAATTTATTCCTATAAGAAAGGCCCTTTATCGGGGCCTTTTTTTATGCAATCAAAATTTACTATCTATTTATGAATCGCCCAATCTATACCCTTCCGCAATTTCTTCCAGGTTGCGTATTCCTCCGAATCTTCAGCCAAGGCGTGATTATATATCCACGATGCATGTTCAGGCAGGCTCATTAATATCGATTCGATACGACCACCGGTTTCCAGCCCAAATCGAGTTCCCCGATCATAGACCAAATTGAATTCTACATAGCGGCCGCGACGAATAAGTTGCCATTGCTTGTTGTGTTCGTTGAATGCGAGCGGCTTGTTTGCATTTACGATAGGTCTATAGGCCTTCAAAAATGTATCTCCCACTGAAACTACAAA
>JBJTRD010000348.1:0-4370 GCA_046075945.1 Flavobacteriales bacterium | reverse complement strand
ACATCGCCGTACTTCTCTCCAAACAACATCATCGCACCGGTTTTGCGCGCTTCCTCTATCGGCATTGACCTGTTTTCTTCCAGCGAAAAATTCTTGCGTATGCGTTCGTTTACGAGTGCTTCCACACGCTCTACTTCATCATCGTTCATCTTCGAAAAATGCGAAAAGTCGAAACGTAAGTAATCAGGACTCACAAGCGAACCCTTCTGCTCCACATGTGTTCCCAATACCTCACGCAATGCTTCATGCAGCAAATGCGTCGCGCTGTGATTCGCTGTGATATTCGCCCTACGGTCGCTCTCAACACTTGCGATGAATGTGGCTTCTACTTTTTCCGGCAACGAATCCGTAAAATGCACTACCAAATTATTTTCTTTGCGCGTGTCGGTGATCGTCACCGTATCGTTGGGTGAATCAAGTCTGCCTGTATCACCCACCTGTCCGCCGCTTTCCGCATAAAAGGGAGTCTTCGACAATACCAGCTGAAACGACTCCTTTCCCTTGGCTTTTATTTTTCGATACTTCAAAATGCGTGTCGCACATTCGAGCGAATCATATCCGATGAACTCGGAATCGCCTTCTGCAAGCACAACCCAGTCTTCTGTTTCAAGCTTAGTAGCTGCTCTGCTGCGTTCCTTTTGCTTTAGCAACTCGGCTTCAAATCCTGCAGTGTCGATGCGCTTCTTCCCCTCGGCTGCAATGAGCGCCGTGAGATCCGCAGGAAAACCAAACGTATCATACAATTCAAAAACAATTTTGCCATCGATCACATCGCCTGAAGTTTTGCGAATGATCTCATCCAGCAACTGAATTCCCTTATCGAGCGTGCGCAAGAAACTCTCTTCTTCTTCGCGTATCACCTTGCCCACGAGCGACTGCCCGCTTTTTATTTCGGGGAAAAAGTCGCCCATTTCTTCGGCAAGCACAGGTACCAGCTGACAGATAAACGGCTCCTTAAATCCAAGAAAACTATATCCATAGCGAATTGCTCTGCGCAGTATGCGTCGAATAACATAACCGGCGCCACCGCTCGAAGGAAGCTGGCCATCGGCAATTGCAAACGATACGGCGCGCACGTGGTCGGCTATTACGCGCATAGCCACATCGCGCTTCTCTGCCGTGCGCTCATATTTCTTTCCACTCAGCGCTTCCACTTTGCTGATGAGCGGCGTGAAAACATCGGTATCATAATTCGACTGAACGCCCTGCAAAGCCATGCACAAACGCTCGAAGCCCATGCCCGTATCGACATGTTTGGCCGCAAGCGGAATGAGCGAACCATCGGCACGCCGCTCGAATTGCATGAATACGTTGTTCCAAATTTCAACTACTTGCGGATGATCGTTGTTGACCAGCGTTTTTCCGTCTATTCTGGCCCGCTCATCATCCGAACGAATGTCAATGTGTATCTCTGAGCATGGACCGCATGGGCCTGTATCGCCCATCTCCCAGAAATTATCCTTCTTGTTGCCGCGTAAAATGCGATCCTCTGCAATGCGCTCTTTCCAGATGTCATATGCTTCCTGATCGAATTCAAGATTCTCCGAAGCGTCACCTTCAAACACGGTAACGTACAAACGATCCTTGGGGATTTGATAAACCTCCGTTAACAATTCCCACGCCCATGCAATTGCATCTTGCTTAAAATAGTCGCCAAACGACCAGTTCCCGAGCATCTCAAACATGGTGTGGTGATAGGTATCTACACCCACTTCTTCCAAATCGTTGTGCTTACCACTTACACGCAAACACTTTTGAGTATCCGCTACACGCGGATGTTTGATAGGCTCATTACCCAAAAACCAGTTCTTGAAAGGTGCCATGCCGCTATTGATGAACATGAGCGTAGGATCGCCCTTCACAACCATCGGTGCCGATGGAACGATTACGTGTCCTTTCGATTTGAAAAAATCCAGAAACTGCTGGCGTATTTGTCGGGAAGTCAACTTTGTCATAACGCCGCGAATGTAGCACGCACAGGCCAATCACGCCGAAATTTCGGGGCATTTAAACCCGAAAAAAAAGACTCTTTTTTAAATGGAAGTAGTACGTTACATTCGCACAACTAAATGCCACGCCTTAAGTACAAATTCAACCCCAGCACGCTCAATTTCGAGAAGATTAGTTACGGCATCCGCGACTACCTTTTCAGTGCATTGCGCTACCTGTTTGCAGGGTTGGTTATTGGTGCTATCGGTGTGGTCTTGTATGCTTCCTTCTTCAAAGATCCGGAAACAGCGCGACTCAGCCGAGAAGTCAATTTCCTGAAAACGCAAATCGAAGAACTGAATAATCAGATTGATACGCTGGAGCTTTTCGCGAGCGATTTGCAAGACAAAGACGACAACGTATACCGCAGCATTTTCGGATCCGAGCCATATCCCGATTACCTGCGCAAAGGTGGCGTTGGCGGAAGTGATCGCTACAAAAACCTGCGCGGCTACGACAACACAGCCGAAATCATTGAAACTCAAAAACGCATCAATCGCTTGCAACGGGCATTGGTTGCGCAAAGCAAGTCGTTCGAAGAAGTCTATGAGCTGGCAAAATCCAAAGACACCATGCTGATGTGCATTCCCGCTATTCAACCCGTTTCAAACAAAGATTTAAAGCGCATAGCATCAGGCTTTGGTTACCGCATACACCCTATCTACAAGATTGCCAGAATGCATACCGGTCTCGATTTCGCTGCGGAAATAGGCACCGAGATTTACGCAACAGGTGATGGTATCGTCCAATCCGTAGAAAATAAATTATCGGGCTATGGCCAACACGTAATCATCAAACACGGTTTCGGATATGAATCGCTCTACGCTCACATGAGTCGGGTGGCGGTGCAGGCCGGACAGCGCATTTACCGCGGCCAAATAATAGGCTATGTCGGAAGCACCGGTGCCTCTACCGGTCCGCATTTACATTACGAGGTTATCAAGAATGGAGAAAAAGTAGACCCTTCATTCTATTTCTACAGCGATATTACACCCGAACAATACGAAGAAATGTTGAAGCGTGCTACGAACGTTAAACAGAGCTTCGACTAAAAAAGAATTTATCATGATCACCAAATCATTCGAAATAGAAAAACTTTATTACTCAATAGGCGAAGTAGCCGACATGTTTGAGGTAAATGCTTCACTCATTCGTTTTTGGGAAAAAGAATTTCCGCAACTGCAACCACGCAAAAACAGTCGCGGTAACCGTGTGTACTCCAAAAAAGACCTCGAGCTTTTCACGAAGATACATCACCTCGTAAAAGAAAAAGGATTCACCTTGGAAGGCGCCAAAAACGCATTACGAACCAAGTCAGAGCCTACCGCACATGAAGCATTAACAGACCGTCTGCTTCGAATTCGAGGTGAACTTGAGAGCATCGCCAGCTCGCTGTAATCATCGATAGCCAAGCGCATGCCCGAAGGCCTCGTTATCAAATCGACCGGAAAAAACTACGACGTACGCACTCCGGAAGGCCGCATTATCCAATGCCAAGTACGCGGCAAAATTCGGCTGGAAGGCCGCTCTACCACCAATCCTGTTGCGGCCGGAGATATTGTCGACTATGCGCAGGAAAATGAATCAGAAGGAAATATCACCTTCATTCATCCGCGCAAGAATTACATCATACGCAAGTCGGTAAACCTTTCGAAAGAGGCGCAAATCATCGCTACCAATCTCGACCGCGCCATTCTGGTTGTTACCACCACACGACCTCAAACAACACCTGGCTTCATCGACCGCTTTCTCATTACGGCAGACGCATACGATATTCCTGCTGTGCTGCTTTTCCACAAAATAGATCAGTACAACGAAAAGGAACGAGAGGAAATGCTATCACTGGCAGAAGTTTACCAACGCATTGGCTACCCATGTATCTTCTCTTCTCTCGTCACCGGTGAAGGCCTCGATGAAATGAAAGCGTTGATTGCAAATAAGATTACACTTATCAGCGGACACAGTGCCACCGGAAAATCGTCGCTTGTCAACCATTTCATTCCGGGAAAAGAGTTGCGCATCGGTGAAGTAAGTGAGTCGAGCAACAAGGGCCAGCACACCACCACATTCGCCGAAATGCACGAAATCCCCTTTGGCGGATACCTCGTAGACACGCCGGGTATCAAGGGCTTTGGCTTGGTCGACATCCCGAAAGATGAGCTTCACCACCACTTCATCGAGTTCTTCGAACTGCTGCCCAACTGCAAATACCACAACTGTCTTCACCTCAACGAGCCGGGTTGTGCGGTGCGTAAAGCACTCGAGGCGGGCGACGTGGCGCCATCGCGCTACAACAGCTACGTGTCGATGTACAACGACGAAGAAGAACGCAGCGTGTACCGCAACGGTTAGAACTTCACACGCAACGCAATCATAAAATT
>JBJTRD010000347.1:0-12023 GCA_046075945.1 Flavobacteriales bacterium | reverse complement strand
CAAAAAAAGTCCCCGCTAAAAAGGCGGCTAAGGCTCCTGTTGCTAAGGCGAAAAAGACGGTGAAGCCGGCTAAGTCCGGCAAGGTCGTGAAGGCCGCAGCCAAAGCGAAGCCCGTAAAAAAGGCCGCAGCCAAGAAGCCTGTAAAACCAGTTGTCAAAAAGAAAGCAGCCCCAAAGGCAGCTCCTAAGAAAAATAGTAAACCGGCAAAGCCTGTCAAAAAGGTCGTTGCCAAAAAAGTCGCGAAGACTGTTAAAAAGGCTGTGAAGCCCGCTCCCAAAAAGGGCGCAAAACCTACAGCTAAGAAGGCCGTAAAGCCTGCTCCCAAGAAAGTGGCAAAGCCCGCGGCGAAGAAAGTAGCCAAGGCTGCTCCCAAAAAGGTCGCAAAACCTGCAGCTAAGAAGGCCGTAAAGCCTGCTCCCAAAAAGGTTGTCAAGCCCTCAGCTAAAAAGGTCGTGAAGCCCGCTGCTAAGAAAGTAGTGAAGCCCGCACCAAAAAAGGCTGTAAAACCTGCTCCTAAGAAGATTGCAAAGCCTATTGCGAAAAAGGTCGAAAAGCCTGTTGCAAAAAAGACCGAAAAACCCGTAGCGCCGAAGGTTGCTGCCCCTTCGAAGAAAGTGGCAGTTGTGAAAGCGCCTGAAAAAAACGGTTTAAAACCAGCAGCTGAAGCACCTACAAAGGCGCCGGCAGCAAAAGCTCCGTCGAAGCCATCGAACGGCAAGGAGGAATTGTTTAAGCCTGCTTTCGGTGGAATCGATCTCGACTCAACACGCCCATTGCGCCCGCGTGTGCCGGTGCCGGCAGCAGATGCACCCACCAAGCCTGTGGCGAACCCGATTTATGTTCCCCCTGCACCCGATGGTAAGCCGGGAATCAAGTTTGCGCCCATTGCGATTATTGAAAAACCCAAAGAGAAATCTATTAAAAGCGAAGAGGAAGATATGAGTTCCAAAACATCACCCAGGTTGGCTTTCAACGAAAGCGACGACAAAAAAGGTATCAGCGTAGAAGCAAAGTTACGCGCGCTGTATGCTATTCAGTTGATTGATTCACGCATCGACAAAATCCACGCAATGCGCGGAGAATTGCCGTTGGAAGTGGAAGACTTGGAAGATGATGTAGCCGGATTGGAAGCGCGCCTAAGTAATCTGACCGAGGACGTGAAGAACCTGAACGAGGAAATCAGCGGCAAAAAGAATGGTATCAAAAATTCGGAAGCGCTTATTAAGAAGTACAAAGAGCAGCTCAACAATGTTAAGAACAACCGCGAGTATGACTCATTGAACAAGGAAATTGAATTCCAGGAGCTCGAAATCCAGTTGCATACCAAACGCATCAAGGAATTTGAGATGAGTTTGCGTGCAAAGGAGGATTTACATACTACGACAGAAACCAAATTACAGGAGCGTCGCTCGGATCTTGCTTTGAAGCAAACCGAATTGAACGACATTATCGCTTCTACAGAGAAGGAAGAAAAGATTTTGCGTAAGAAAAGCGATGAGGCGAAAAAGCTCATCGAAGAGCGCTTAATCAATGCATATGAGCGTATCCGCTCGGGAGCGCCCAATGGCATGGCTGTAGTGCCTATCGAGCGCGAGGCCTCTGCCGGTTCATTCATACAGCTGCCACCTCAAAAGCAACTCGATGTTGCCAGCCGCAAGCGTGTAATAGTGGACGAACATAGCGGGCGTATTCTGGTAGATGCCGATTTGGCCGCAGAAGAGCAGACCCGCATGGACGAAGAATTAGCGAAGGCACTTAAATAACAATTGAATCAACCTCAGAAATGCCCGGTTTCATCCGGGCATTTTTTTTACACCTTACGCAGTGTGCGCTCCAGTGAAACAGATTCAAGTTTGCTGCCTATCCATGCTCCAAAATCGAAGTATCTTTTCAGTACGCTGCTGCCATCATGATTCGAAAGTGAATCCAGTTTTTCCTTGAACTGCTCCAGGTGTAATATCTTCTCAGATGTAGATCGCATCCGAATTAATTTTTTGAACTGATCGAGAATGAGTATTTCGACCTCAAAATCGCGCATGCGTTTTTGCAGGTAACGCAGTGTGGATTTAATGGTGTATTCAAGCAGGTCCATATTGCCAAGCTCATAATGCACCACAATATTGAAGAGTCGTGCGTAGCCATATAAGTCCTGCCGCAAATCGTTTTCATTGTCGTTGATGACTTTGTTCAACCAAAAGAGCGACTTACTAAGTTGGCCTGCCCCAAAGTGCAGGTAAGCCATGTAATAATACATGCGCAGAGCCATTTCCTTGCTCGATTCGCTTTCCGCATTTAACAAAACATCCGCTTCTAACGACATGGCTGCGACGCCTTCGCTGAAGCGCGCTGTGGATATGTATTTTTTCAGGTTGCAAAGAGCCTGTTCGTTGCGCACACGCGATATTGTGTCGGGTGTATCGAACCCTTCGAGCTCGCTCAGCCCACTCAGCTCCGCGATATATTTTTCAGCACTGTCGAATTCACGCTGCTCCAGGTAGCATTGAATGATTTGCGAAATGGTGCGTATATATCGCTTCGCAAGGTCGGTGCGCAAGTGCGGCTGGTCGTCGAGAATTTGTTTTACTCTCAAATATTTCTCGAGTGCTATCCTATGTTCACCATTGGCCACATGACAAAACCCCTGCGTGTAATAGCAGATAGATGCCGCACGCTGCGACAGGGCGGTATTCTTTCCCTTTATAAGCGGGTGCTCTCCAATTTCACAGATAATTCCGTTGTTCTCCTCTGTGCGGCTATAACCGCCACTTCTAAAAACAAAATTCACCTTGGAATAGAGCACATGATAGGAAGTTAAATTCTGCAGCTTATCCAATACATCCTGTTCTTCTCGAATTAAACCATCCAAATCCCCGAAGTCACCGTTTTCATATGACTCTTCCAGCAACGTTTTTTCCCACGATATAAGCTCGAAGAGGTAATAGAATTTTTCGTGTCGCGTGGCTATTTTCTTTGCGCGCTCAATAAACTTGATACATTCTCCAAAAAGCCCTTTGTTGTAAAGTATCTCGATGTTTTTGATGTCCTGCTTCAGTCCGCTAGCAACCGATGTTTCGCTGTAATAACCTCGAAGCGATTTTAGTATGAGTTTGTATAAGTGGTTTTTTTCGGAAGGCAGGTGATTAATGAATTTTTCCCCTTTGAACGTTTTCTTCACAACATCCTCATCATACGCATCCATGCCATCGATAACGTCGAACAGGCGTACATAATTTTTGTCGCCGCTTTGCAACGAACTCTGCAGTTTGAAAAACCGCTTTTCGCTTTTGGTTAAGGTTTTTATGAGCTCAAATAACTCGCTGCTCGGTTTCATGGGCAGGTTGGTGTAGGGTCAACCTTGTAAGTACAACCGGGAAACAAAATCCCCTACTTTCCGAATCGAGAACCACGCGTTACGTTTGCCCATGCGTCTTCTGGTCATTTTCTTTCTTATCCAATCCACCTGGCTATGCGGTCAGTCAAATTCCTGCGCTAATTCAAAGCGACACGTCCCTCTGCGAGGTGGGGGTGGGGTAACTGATCCGGCCAATAGCAGGAGCGATACACTCGACGTGCTTCATTATGATATCGCAATCGATATGCGTGGCATGTCGTCGGCGCAAATTGCAGCAACGTGTCGCATCGATTTGGTGAGCAGAATGGATGACATTTCATCCGTGCATCTAGATCTGCTCGCGTTGCAAGTTGATAGTGTCTACAATTCGCTGGGGAGTCTCTCTTTTACGCAAGCCGATGAGTCGGTATGGATTGAAACGTCTACACCACTGCAGACCGGCGATACCTTGCAACTTTGGGTTACTTATCATGGCCAGCCCGCGCAAGATGCAACATGGGGTGGTTTTTATTTTGCTTCTGGATATGCTTACAATCTGGGTGTTGGCTTCGATGCTGTGCCACATAATTTCGGTCGTGTGTGGTTTCCGTGCTTCGATAATTTCGTTGAACGAAGCACCTATGCCTTTCATGTTTTGACCACTGAAACAAAGAAGGCCTACTGCAGCGGTGTGCGTGAAGGCCAGGAACTCATTGGTCAGGATTCTGTGCTTACGCATTGGCGACTGAATGAAACCATTCCTACCTACCTCGCCGGAATGGCCGTGGCTTCTTATGCGCATGTCGAATTGAATTATACCGGTGTCGAAGGAAATGATATCCCTATGTGGCTCATCGCGGTGCCATCCGATACCACCAACATGAAGCTCAGTTTCACTCACCTCGATGAAGCCATGACGGCCTTCGAAAATCGCTTTGGCCCTTATCGCTGGTCAAAAGTGGGCTTCAGTGCTGTTCCATTCAATGCGGGTGCCATGGAACATGCTACCAACATTGCATATCCACGCTCAACACTCGATGGGACCACGGCCTATGAAACGCTCATGGCGCATGAACTGTCGCATCATTGGTGGGGCGACCTGGTAACATGTGAAACTGCGGGCGATATGTGGCTCAACGAAGGCTGGGCGAGTTTCTGTGAAATGATTTTTACCGAAGCGCTGTATGGCAGTGAAGCCTACACTGAAGCAGTGCGCGACAATCATAAGGATGTCCTGTTGTATGCGCACCGCAACGATGGAGGGCGTTATCCCGTTTCTGGCATCCCGTTGAATATTACCTATGGCGACCACGTCTATAATAAGGGCGCTGATATTGCCCGCACTCTTCGCAGTGTAATGGGCGATAACGACTTCTTCGAGACATGCAGCGCATGGATGAATGATCGTTCGTTTAGTCATGCCAACAGTGTCGACTTGCGCGATTTCTTCCAGAGTTATACAGAGGCCAATCTGACTTATTTTTTTGATCAATGGGTATTCGCTCCTGGCTTTCCTGAATTCCGCATGCATTCGTTTACAAATAGCAGCGGTTCCATGTGGGATGTCCATATCAAGCAATTCAGTCATTACAATGGGTTGCTCATGCAGGAGGTTCCGCTGGAGGTAACTTTCTTTGATCAGCAGCTGAATCGAGCCACAGTTCAGGTACTTGCAAGTGGCACAAACACGGTAGAAAGTGTTCAGCTGCCGGTTGGATTTCAGCCGGTGTTCGCTTGCCTAGATGCCGGAGATAAACTAGCACTGGCTGTGCTCTCCGAAGAGCGGCTTATTGATGGTGGTGGACCCAACGATTGTGATTTTGCTGAAATGGATATTGTTGTTTCCGACTTGCCTGAAGGTGACTCTGTGTTTGTGCATGTCGAAAATCACTGGGCACAAGCGGATGAGTCTTTGGTACAGGGCGATTATTATATTTCGCCCGACCGCTGGTGGAATGTTTTTAGAAGGGGAGACACCGGAGTGCTGAATGCGACGATTCGATACTATGGTGATTCAACGCAATCGCGTTTTTTCGATCCGTTATTTTTTGAATATCTCGAAACATTCAGCTACAACGAAGACAGCATCGTGCTCCTTCACCGCGCAAATCCGACGCAGCCGTGGAGTTTGTTTTCGGACTATGAGTTAATCACCACTCCCGGTATCGACAACTGGCAGGGGCGCATCAAGATTGGTAATTTAATCAGTGGCCAATACACGTGGGCTGTACCCAATTCACCGCTGTTGCGTCCTGAAGTTATTACCGATGGAATTAAGATCTACACTTCATCAGGCAAACTGCATGGATACGGATTAGATGCTGAAGGCACTGTATCAATTACAGATAGTAACGGACGAACAATATATTCGGCGGATTGCGAATACCAGTTTACGATTGATACAGAATCATGGGCCGGAGGGATTTACCAAATACACGTAGGATCTATGCAGATGAACCATATTTCCACATTGAAGGTTTACATTCCATGAGTGGATTATCCAATGCGCAATCGAGCAGCCGCCGTGAATGGCTGTTTGTTTTTCTTGCAGGTTTTTTTATTACGAATGCAGTTACCGCAGAGCTTATCAGCAATAAGCTTATTGATGTCCCGCTCACATTTTCTTTGTTCGGATCCGAACTCGGTCCTTTCGTGACGGTGGTAGGAGTGCTGCCTTGGCCGCTCGTTTTTATCTGCACGGATCTTATCAACGAATTTTACGGAAAAAAGGCGATTCGTCGTCTTTCATGGATTACGGCAGCATTGATCAGCTATTGTTTTATAATGGTTACCGTGGCCCTCGCTATTCCGGCCAATACAGCTATTTCACCCAACACTGCCAACGATCTCGAGTTTACTAAGGTATTCGGTCAAAGCCAATGGGTGATTGTTGGTAGTGTATGTGCATTTATGATTTCACAGCTGCTCGACGCAACTCTTTTTGCCTGGATAAAACAGAAAACCGGTAATCGCCATATCTGGTTGCGCAGCACAGGAAGCACCGTCGTTTCGCAACTCATCGATTCTTATATTGTGATTTATATCGGCTTTATTCTTCCCGGAACTTTGCCAATCTCTGCCTTTTGGGAAATCGCACCTACCAACTATGTCTTGAAATTAATTATTGCGATTTTACTGACACCACTCATTTACTTGGGGCACTATGTTGTGCGTTGTTATTTGGGTGAAGCCCACTCAGAAACGCACACCCACGGATAGCATAACCCGAACCACTCTATCCCGAATTACTGCGGCATTCACCAGTGCAGGGTCATAGAGATAGTAGTTACTCTTCGCCATTTTACTCGACAGTACTAAATCAGCGAAAAGATGATCGTCGCGATAACCGACTCCCACTGTCCATCCAAGTGTAGGACTGTTGATGCTTCCTGAAGTTGCGCTGAGCGGACTTTGTTGTATACTGTAACCGGCGCGTGCATAATAGCTGCTGTGTATGCGTCCCTCCAATCCAATTCGAAGTTGGTTGGAGGTGCGAAAGAGCGTGTCGAACAGTGCATTCTCTGCTTGGTAATCATACTCGTTGTCGTCAATGCCTTCCATGCGTATTTGTCGGTAATCGCTGCGCCCCCAGTCTAAACTCACCATCCCCATCTTACCGATGATAGCTGAAGCGCCTAGGGTCCACTGCGAAGGACTGGAAAGGATATAGTCAGCAATCAAATCAGGTGATGCAGAATTATATTCGGATGTATCGACTTCTGAAAACGCCGAGGTGGAATAATCGTCCTGCAAATAGGTAATTGTTTTTGTTTGGTAGGCAGCCGACACTTTCACCTTTTCGTGCAATCGGTAGATACCACCCAAACGTGCTACCAAACCGGTTCCGAAGGTGCTCAGATCTTCGTCATACGACCACGACTTGATGCGGTTTTCATTGGGGTATTTTTCGGAGTAGGTGCTCAGTTCGCTGAAGTAAATTCCTGTGAGCCCTGCTGATACACCGATATACAGATTCTCACCATACTGCATTGCGATGCCCGCGGTAGTTTCATTTTGACGGCCCTTCCGTACCATGCGTTTGTGCTGCGTGCATTCGCCCTCGGTGGCAGCGATATAGGTGAGCCCCGAGGGGTCATTCGGATCCGGATCAATCCCATACACATTATAGGCCAGGCCGGCGCTGAATGGAAGGGTATTGTAGAGCTGATCTTGTTCAATTCCCTGAGCCTGCCAGGCGAATTGTTGCATCAACGAAGAGGTTGCTTTTCCTTCGATAGTTAAGTCCTGATAGTAATTGTTTGTCTTCGCATAGGCGAGACCGTAACTAATATTCAGGATTCTGGCAGAACGAGGTTTGCGCGTTGCCACAAACGCAGCATTTGCGAGCGCAATTCGCGATTTGAGATCTTTATGGTTTTCGCCGTTGTAGTTGGTTTCGGTGTTGTGGTTGTCGTGCGAAAAGGCTAAATCGAGGGTGCTGCGTTTATACACTGCGAGCCCTGCCGGATTGGTGTAGAAGCTGCTGATGTCGGCACCTATGCTGCTGTATGCCCCGGCCATTCCCATACTGCGCGCACTCCAGCCTGCATCGGGCCCTGAGTAACGAAGCGCCTCCACTTCTCCCTGTGCCCGCACGCTTGCGTCCAACAAACAAATGCCCGACAAAATCATGAAGATGCAAATACTCCTCATAAAGCGTTACTTTCTACGTCCACCCGTTGTAGAAGAACCGCCGCTGCTGCGCGAAGGAGATGAGCCGGTTCCGGAGCCTCGCGAGGGAGAGCTCTCGGTGCGCGGAGTTGAGCGCGGTGTATCCTGTGAGGGAACTTCGGTGCGCGGACGTTGGCTCGGTTCCGTGCGAGGAGCAGGTTTGCGCTCTTGCGAGGGTGTGTTCGTGCGTGGGGTAGTGCTGCGATCGTTGCGCGGACTAACAGGATTTGTTCGAGTGCGCTCGCGAGCCGGAGCCGATTCACGGGGCTTACTAAGTCCGGGCTTGGCCGTGGTTCTATCGGTACGTGGTTTCGATGGGGTATAGGTTGGACGAGTAGAGGGCTTGAAGGCAGGCCGGCTATCAGAAGGTGAAGTTGGTTTCACGCCGTCGGTATGCGTTAGTGTCGAAGGTTTGGTAGTTGTTTGAGAATCGTTTACAAACGTGTGTAAGTCGCGCTTCGTTCCGTTGTAAAAAAGTCCGCCCGTGTAAGAACTATTGGTAGCGCTTATGGTAGCAATGGGGTTGCGGGGACCATGTATCTGCAAAGTTCCGGAGTTGCTATCATTGTTGGTGCTGTTGTAATTGTAAGGGCTATACCACGGGTTGTAAGCCCAGCCGGAATAATAATTGGGCGAGTAATAAGGAGTGTACCACGAGCTATAGGGATTGTATCCCATATACGGGTTATAATACGGGTTGTAGTAGGGATTATAACCATAACTAAAACTGCTGTAATAGCCGGTGTAAGGATTCCAGCCAATGCCGGGCATCATCGATGGAGAGTTCCAGTAGCTGCCATATTGGTAGTTACCAAAGCCTGAGCAGCAATAATTGCCACATGAGTTATATCCGCTGTTCCATGGACTTGTGTCCCAGTTGTTCGAACTCGAGTTGGGTGAATAAACAGGAGGGGCAGAGTAGTTGGGGTCGTAATAATCGTCGCTGGTAGAAACACCGGAAGCGCTGTCTGAAGAAATCGCCATCTGAGCCTCATCATCCACCAATGCAAAATCTGCAATGTAGGTGTCGCTGGAGGTGTAGTAGGCATCATCGCTTTCGTATGCGCCGACCGTAGCGTAGCGGCTTTGGGTGCACGAGAAGAATGTTGCAGTAAGCACCGAAAGAAAGAGTATGCGTGTTTTCATGGCTGATGGTTTTTTCTCGCTATACCAAACATAGTGCAAAGATTTATTCACGCCCATGTTTTCTTCAAGCGACTAACCAGTATCATTTGTCGCAAGTTTCGAACCGCGTTAGCGCGTGGGTGTGTGTGTATTAAATTCGCGAACTCAATTTTTAACACACCTTCCTATGGCCGATAAGTTAACACCACGCGCAACCGACTATTCCAAGTGGTACAATGAACTTGTGATCAATGCTGACCTTGCCGAGCATAGCGCTGTGCGTGGTTGCATGGTCATCAAGCCATATGGTTTCGCTATTTGGGAAAAGATGCGCGATGCATTGGATAAGATGTTCAAGGATACAGGCCACGTGAATGCGTATTTCCCCTTGTTTGTGCCCAAGAGTTTTCTCGAAAAAGAAGAAGGCCATGCGGAGGGCTTTGCCAAGGAATGCGCGGTGGTCACCCACTATCGTTTGAAGGTTGATCCCAACGAAAAGGGCAAGCTGATGGTCGATCCCGAATCACAACTCGAGGAAGAATTAATTGTTCGCCCAACGAGTGAGGCCATCATCTGGAACACCTACAAAGGATGGATTCAGAGCTACCGCGATTTGCCGATTTTGGTGAATCAATGGGCCAACGTAGTGCGTTGGGAAATGCGTACGCGTTTGTTTTTGAGAACAGCAGAATTCCTTTGGCAGGAAGGTCACACAGCTCATGCTACTTCACAGGAGGCAATTGAAGAGACACGTAAAATGCTGGATGTATACGCAGAGTTTGCAGAAAAGTGGATGGCACTGCCTGTTATCAAGGGCAGCAAAACAGAAAGCGAGCGTTTTGCCGGCGCGCTGGATACCATGTGTATTGAGGCGCTCATGCAGGATGGCAAGGCACTGCAAGCGGGGACATCGCACTTCCTGGGGCAAAATTTTGCGAAAGCATTCGATGTAAAGTTCACCTCGAAAGAAGGAGTGTTGGATTATGTGTGGGCGACTTCGTGGGGCGTTTCCACTCGACTTATGGGAGCGCTCGTTATGGCGCACAGCGACGATCAGGGGTTGCGTCTGCCCCCTATGCTAGCGCCTATCCAGGTTGTGATAGTGCCCATTTATAAAGGGGAAGAACAACTTGCTACAATTGGCGAAAAGGTAAAACCACTCATACAGGAATTGAAGGCGATGGGCATCAGCGTAAAGTACGATGATGACGATACAAAGCGCAGCGGTTGGAAATTTGCCGAGTACGAATTGAAAGGTGTACCTGTGCGTTTGGCTTTGGGCCCGAAGGATCTCGAAAATGGCACCGTTGAAATTGCGCGCCGCGATACCGCTACCAAAGAAACGGTTGCATTCGAAGGTGTGGCTGTGCGCATTCAGAAGTTGATGACCGACATCCAGGACAACTTATTTGCACAAGCGCTGGGCTTCCGCGATGGACATATAACCCGCGTGGATAGCTACGAAGATTTTAAGCAGCAGCTCGATGCGAAGGGCGGTTTTTTCCTAGCTCATTGGGATGGTACCAAGGAAACGGAAGAGCGTGTGAAGGATGATACGAAAGCTACCATTCGCTGCATCCCGTTTGGAATGGGCGAGGAGGAAGGTGCTTGTATGGTCACAGGGAAACCTTCGAAGCGCCGCGTGTTGTTTGCAAGGGCCTATTAATAGGTGCCTCAATCTATCAAGGACTAACCAGATTCACGGTGAGTTGTAAGTACCAAGTGCCCCGGTAGTTGTTCTCTTGCGCATAGAGTTGATCGCCAAAAAATCCCCGGAAGAATTCCCGGTCATTTCGGAAAAGATCCATGTTGAAGCTGTACCCATACCGATAGCCTGCCTGCAGCGACATCCAGAAGAATTGATACATGGATGTTTCCCAAATTGCTCGGAAGCGCAACTCACCACGACGCAATTCATAACCTGCTTTATTGGATGGGTCATCTCGCAACACACGATATGAGTTTCCCTCCAATTCGTAACCAACTAATAGTATGTTGCGCGCAGAAAGGGTCTTACGGATGTGCGCGCGCGCCGGAGCGAGCATTTCGACTCCCCATTTGCGACTGGGTGCTGTCCAGTTCAACAGCATTACGGGTATATAATTCAACTCACCAACGCGGTATGTGCGCGATAAACCGAAGCCAATCATTTTGCGGTCGCTTTTCTTTTTTCCGTAAATAATGGCTGCGCTGTAACGGGTGTATTTCAATGGAGTGAAATTATCGAGGTAATAGTCTCCATTCAAGTCGGCTGACGCTTGAGCGATGATGAATTTCTCTTCACCCAGTGGTTTAAAGAGCGTAGTGTTTATTCCCGTTGTGGTGAGGCCATTGCTGCGCAATGTCGAATCGAGCGCATTGACCGGGTTTTCAACAGCGCCGGCAAATCCGGTGCGTGCGTAGTTCATTCCCAATTGCCAGACAACATTTGTTTTGGAGATGACGGGAATGTTGGCTCCAATTCGTAAGCCACTTGCACCATCGAAGTGACCGTGTGCTGAATCTCGGCCGGCAAGGGAGCCGTAGTCAATTCCAAATGGACCCTGATAGTCGAAACCGGCCCATATCAACTTGGCCGGACTCAAATCAAAAACTTTGGGTGTACAAAAACGCTTCGCCCCAGCATCGGCAAACTCCAAATTTTCATACATCGAAAAATCTTCTTCTTCAGCTGTGGTAGTGTCAGTTTGCGCAACGATGCTCATCGACTGAAAGATGAAAAGCAAAAGAGTAGATGCTGCAGGAAACAGACGCATAGTAGCAATACGGCCATCGTGGCCAAGTAAATATCGATTACACATAGTGGAAGGACAGTTATTTATTTTTTAACCTCCAGACGTTTCCAAACATCGGTGCGGCCAAGAGCCTCCACGCCAATGTAACCTCGAATATCAAG
>JBJTRD010000346.1:0-9086 GCA_046075945.1 Flavobacteriales bacterium | reverse complement strand
CTCAACCGCGAACAATATGGCGACCGCCCACTGTTATTTGGTCAGTACTTCAACACACCTCAAGATTTAGAAGAACCCTACCGCGATGGAAGCGATGTTTGGATTAAATCATACAGTGTGCGTGAGAACAATACAAAAAACAAATTGATTCTCTCGAGCCGAGATAAGTTCACGGCAGCACAATACATTGCTTCACATCCTGAAGAAAAACTATCGCTGGTAGAAGAATATATTGAAAGCGGTGAAAAGAAAGGAAGTGTTCCAAACTACGACAAGGACTTCTGCGGCTACTTCCCTCGCATGCACTCCAACCAATCCAACCACATCAAGGATTACAAGGAATGGAGCAACTATCAAAACTGGAATACGGCGAAAGGCCAGGAAAAAGTGAAAAACTCAGAGGAGGCCATCGACCAGTCGGAAAGCGCACTCAACTATTACTCGCAGACGAATAAAATGCCTCCCGGCTTCGAAGGACAAGACCCTCGCTCACTCATTAAGAGTCTGGATCGCATGCGCGAAAAAATGATTCCATCCGCCGCCGAAGATTTCCGCTACTTCACAAGCTATCAGGTTGGTCACATGTATTGGCGCTACTTCATGTGGAATTTTTCCGGCCGACAAAACGACCGCCAGGGCCACGGTGAATACACCGAAGGAAACTGGATGTCGGGAGTAAGTCTTATCGATGAGGAACGAGTGGGTAATCGGGAGAAAATTTCTGAATTAGAAAAATCCAACCGAGGATTCAATGTCTATTTTATGCTGCCGCTTATTCTGGGTCTCATCGGACTCGTGTTCCAGATGATTCGAAATCAAAAAGACTTCTGGGTGGTGTCACTTCTGTTTGTACTCACCGGATTTGCCATCATCGTTTACCTCAACCAAACGCCTCAGCAGCCTCGCGAGCGTGATTATGCATTTGCCGGATCGTTCTACGCTTTTGCTATTTGGATTGGCCTTGCTGTGTATGCACTCTATTACGCTGCTACTTCATTTACCATTCAAAACCTCGGTCGCATGGCTTCAATGACCATCGGTGGTTCGGTAATCATCCTGTTTGCAGAACGCTTGGCTACCGATGGAAATAGCTTCGGCTATTCACTGATGTTCATGAGTTTAGTTGCAACACTGCTCTTTGGTATCATGTGGTTGCTTGGACGATCGGAAGGGGAAACGGCCACTAAGGCTATTTCAGCAACGCTCCTCTGCCTCATCACACCTGCGCTCATGGCCGATCAGAATTGGGACGACCACTCACGCGCCAACCGTAAAACAGGACTGGCCATGGCCATCAACTACTTGCAATCGCTGCAGCCCAACGCCATCATATTCACCAATGGCGACAACGATACATTTCCGCTGTGGTACGCGCAAGAAGTAGAAGGCATTCGCACCGATGTGCGCGTTGTTAACCTATCACTTCTCAATACCGACTGGTACATCGATCAGATGAAACGCCAGGCATACGATGGTGCACCGGTGCCATTCAAAATGCCCGAACAGAAATACCGTCAAGGCACGCGCGATGTGATGTTTGTTGACCCCAACCGCGAAACCAAAGGATTCATGCCAGTGTCAGATGCTATGACAGTAGCCTTAGACGACAGCAAGACCATCGATAATGGACGAAACAAAATTGCCTACTTGCCGAGCTATAAGATGAGTCTGAAAGTTGATCCGGCTGTTGCGGAAACATACCGCCCTTATCTGAACGAAGGCGATTCACTGGTAACTGAAATTCAATTCAGTTTAGCAAATGAAGGAGGTCGTCCGCGTTCTTATATCACCAAAGCCAACCTCGCTGTGCTCGATCTGCTCAACAACATGGACTGGAATCGTCCGGTTTATTTTGCAGTAACCACAGGAGGCGACGCTTACATGGGCTTGGAACGGTACTTCCAGCTCGAAGGCCTCGCCTATCGCCTCACGCCCATCAAACACAAAAAGAACCCGAACCCCAACATCGATGGTGGTGTAAGTTCTTCTATAATGTTCGAAAACATGATGAATAAATTCCAGTGGGGCAACATGGACAAGATGCCCATTTACATGGATGAAAACAACCGTCGTATGACCACCAATCTGCGCCTGCAATTTGGCCACCTTACCGAGCAGCTCATTGCCGAAGGAAAGCTCGACAAAGCACGCGAAGTCATTCAACGTTCGCTCGATGTGATGCCGGAAAACAATGTACCCTATGAACAGCCCCAAATCATGTGGCAGCTTATTGACATGATGTACGAGGCAGAATACAACGAGAAAGCGCTGGAGCTAAGCAAGCGATTGATTGAATTGAACAATCAGGAAATTGATTACTACCGAAGCCTGGAAGAAAAATACCGGACGCCCATTGAGAAAGACATTACCATGCGCATCCAAATCAACGACCGTATCAGCACGATGGCGTTGCAAAAAGACCCCAACAATGCTGAATTCAAATCGCTGGATGAGCGTATCAAACAGGAGTTAGAAGAATTCCAACTGCCTTCTTACCAGGAATACCTCGACCAGGAAAAAGAGATGGAGAAAATAAAGCGCACACAGGACTCATTGGTTAAAGCCAGCCAAAAGAAAACCACTGCTGTTTCTCTGGAAGGCCCCAATGGTCTTATCAAAAAGTAACTGCGCTCTTTTCAAACAAAAAGCAGACATCCATTCCTGTCTGCTTTTTGTTTGACTTCATGCATTCCATCTATCTTCGCAAGCGCTTAAAATATTGCACCTATGCTCGACGCATTCTTCGAAGTATTTACTACACTCAATGGCATCATCAGCTTGCTGGCATTGGTAGTTTTAGAAATCGTGCTAGGTATAGACAACATTATTTTCATTGCAATAATCTGTGGCTATATACCGAATAAGAAAGATCAGAGACGAGCTCGATTTATTGGTCTCATGTTGGCACTGGCAGTTCGCATCGTTCTGTTGTCAACTATCAATCTTATCACTAAAATGGTTGACCCATTCTTCTTTCTTGGAGGGGTGCCCATCACTGGTCGAGGTATAATACTCTTTGGTGGAGGAGCATTCCTCATCATAAAGACAGTTACTGAAATCTACCATAAATTCAAAATTGCCGATAAGGAAGAATCGGCCAAATCGCGCCAGCTCACCTGGACACGGGCAATACTTCAAATCACGATAATCGACATCGTTTTCTCGTTCGACTCCATCATCACTGCTGTCGGCGTCACTGCCGACAATCCCAATGCAGCTTTGGCATTAGCAACCATGATAATGGCCGTGGTGGTAGCCATGATTGCGATGCTGTTGTTTGCACCCTATGTGAGTGACTTCATTGAAAAATACCCGACCATCAAAATGCTGGCGCTGGCCTTTTTGGTTGTGATTGGAATTATTCTGGTAACAGAAGCATTAGAAGATGCACATCTGATTCATCTACCGGAAGGCGTGAACATCAAAACATTTGCTTATGTAGCACTGTTCTTCTCCGTTATTGTAGAATCACTCAACATTCGCTTGAAGAACGTAAAAGAAAGACGAGGTCAATAATTGTATGAAGTTGACGCTACTAAAAAAGCCACCCCGAGAGGTGGCTTTTTAATTGTTCTCAGTTTAAGGAATCAATCCACGTTGTCGTGGAGAAATGGGTTCTCGCGCAACTCTACTTTACGTTGACCGGCTTCATCAACCGACTCATTCAACGAGTAGCGCGAAATATTGCTGTCAGAGCTATGAGGTGCATTTTCCAATGAAATCTTCTTGCGGGCGTACGCGGGCTCATTTTCCAGTTCGCTCAACCCGTTAGGAGTCTTCAGCTTAATGGTAAACTCACGAATACGCATTTCTCGTTCCTTATTGCGAGCAAGCAATTCTGTGCGATTCGGGCGATCGGTCACAACTTGTTCTTCTTTATGCACGAGTTTCACCTCTTCGATTTCTTCAACAGACTGCGTAGTGATATCGGCAATTGCACTTCCCAGCTCATGTATTACCGGTTCATCGAGAGGCTGCGGCTCTTCATGAATTTTCATCTTCGATAGACCGGGCACTTCTTCAATATCCGCGGCTTCGATATTGATCTTATTTTCAACTTCAAATTCGAATTCAACCGGCTCGTCCACTACCTTAATGTAAGGCTCAATGGGAGCTTCATCTTCTACAACCGGTGTCACATTCACAACCGGCACATCAGCAACCGGCTTCTCTACTTTTGCAACTACCTCTTTTGCCCCTTCTGCCTCGAGCCATATCTTCTTAGGCTCCTCGGCCTTTTCTGTCCATTCAATTGAGTTGCCATTGCCTTTGAAGCCTGTTGCGATAACTGTTACACACACATCATCGCCCAAGGTAGCATCCTGACCATAGCCCCAGATAACCTCGGCCGACATACCCGCTTGTTCCTGGATGTAATCTGTAATCTCACTGATTTCATCCATCAACAATTCGTTGTTGCCATGGGTAATGTTCAACAACACGAAGTTGGCCCCGGTAATATCACGGTCGTTCAACAATGGTGATTCGAGGGCCAGTTCCACTGCCTTGCGGGCGCGGCCTTCGCCACTGGCGCGGCCCGAACCCATAATAGCCTTGCCACTGTCCTTCATCACGGTCTTCACATCGTTCATGTCGACATTCACCGTTCCGATCAGTGTAATTACTTCCGCAATTCCTTTGGCAGCCGTGCAGAGCACCTCATCGGCGTGGCCAAATGCGGCCTTCAGCGTCAGATTACCATACAATTCACGAAGCTTATCGTTATTGATTTCGAGGAGGGTGTCCACGTTAGCGCGCATCTCATCCAATCCCAATATGGCTTGGCTCGAGCGCTTCTTTCCTTCGAACATAAAAGGAACAGTCACGATACCCACGGTGAGTATGCCCATATCGCGGGCGACTTTAGCAATTACAGGAGCGGCTCCTGTGCCTGTACCACCGCCCATTCCGGCAGTGATGAAAACCATCGTGGTGTTGTCGCTAAGCAACGCCTTGATTTCCTCTAGGCTCTCTATTGCTGCATTGCGACCAACTTCAGGAACTGCGCCTGCGCCGCGACCTTCCGTAAGGGTGCTGCCAAGTTGAATCTTCAACGGAACAGGACTCATATCGAGCGCCTGAGCATCGGTGTTGCAGACAATAAAATCTACTCCCTTAATGCCTTGTTCGTACATGTAGTTGACAGCGTTGCTGCCACCGCCGCCCACACCTATCACTTTAATGATCGAAGATGTGTTGACAGGCAAATCGAATTTGAATGAGTTTTCCATGTTGGTTGATGTGGGTTTGGCTCTCGTTTTCAGCGCCTTTACTAGGCAACCGCCAACGACAATTTGATTGGCCTAATAAAGAGCAACATTCAAGGCCTTTGCAAACCGACTTTTCAAAAAAGTGAACCTCCCGATGTTAGTAAACAAGGCGCCGATTCCATTTCCACGCAAAGCATGTTTAGCACTGATTTTCGTTCAATCCAATCGAGTTTAGCGCTTTGGGTGTATTTTCGTACAGTCTAATTAATTGTGTTTCCCACACCAGCATGCAAGAGACTATCAATGATAAGCTGAATCTTCAGCCTTATAACAGCAACCGACCCCATCTGATTATTCCTGAATATGGCAGAAATATTCAGCGAATGGTGGAGTATGCCCTCACCCTCGAAGACCGAGAAGAACGCAATAAATGCGTACGCGCCGTGCTGAGTGTGATGGGGCAATTGTTCCCTCATCTGCGCGATATCGAAGACTTTAACCACAAACTCTGGGACCACCTGCACATCATGTCGGGCTTCAGCCTCGACGTAGATAGCCCCTATCCCAAGCCCGACAAGGAGCATCTGCAGAGCAAGCCAGAGCCCATGCCCTACCCCAACAATCAAATTCGATTTGGGCACTACGGGCACTATGTGGAGTCGATGATTCGCAAATGCGCCGCCATGGAAGAAGGCGAGGAAAAGAATGCATTTGCACTGGCAATCGCCAACCTGATGAAATACAATGCGACCAACTGGAACCGTAACATCGTTCACGATGACGTTATTCTGAAAGACCTAGCCATGCTATCCAAAGGCAGTATTCGACTTGAAAATGTCACTCAGCTTCAAACGGTTAAACCATTGACCGCAGGCGGCTTCAAGGAATATGAAACGGAGCGTTTCGGAAAGAAAAACAAGCACAAGTTCAACAAGAACAACAAGAAGAAAAAGTTCCGCCCCAGATAGTTGACTTTTCTCATAGGGGTCCTTTACTTTCTTATGACAAAAGCGCAAGGATTGAGAAAAACCTTTGCAGTCAAAGAATTCCGACGTGAACGATCTGCGAGTTGTTGCCCTTACCCATAAAAATTTTCCACTGGAAACCATCGGTCTATTTCACATTGCCGATGACCAACGAGAGAAAATCCTTTCCCATGTGAAAGACGTTTGTGGTATAGGTGAAATCATGTATCTGTCTACCTGCAACCGGGTAGAATTCATTTTCACGCTTCCTCATTACGTATGCCCAGGTGTAACCGCTCAACTACTGAAAGCAACAGGTGTTGATTTAAAGGAAGAAGAGGTTCGCTCCGTTGCCGCGCGGGCCGAACGTTGCAACGGCCTCGAGGCCGCTGAGCATTTACTCAACGTTGCATCCAGTCTCGATTCGGCTATTATCGGCGAAAGGGAAATCATAACTCAGTTGCGCAAGGCCTACGAAGAAAGTGTAGCCATGCAACTCAGCGGCGACGACTTGAGGCTCATCGTCCGTCAATGCATTCAAACCGCTAAAGAGGTTTTCACCATGACCGATTTGGCGAAAAAACCCGTGAGCGTCGTATCCATAGCCTGGGAACAATTCCACAATCAGGATTTCCCTGCCGATGCACGCGTGCTGCTCATTGGCGCGGGACAAATCATTCGCAATTTCTCCAAGTTCCTGTTCGAAAACGGATATAGCCAACTCACCTTCGCCAACCGCACGTATTCCAACGCACTAACATTGGCCGAAACTTTCGGAGGTAAAGCTCTTTCACTCGATGAGCTTGCTGCGTATACCGAAGGTTTTGACGCACTCGTTTCATGCACGGGCTCAGCGGAAGTCATTGTCACCAGCACACTCTACAACTCTCTGCTTCAAGGAGAAAACAAAGAAAAAATCATCATCGACCTGGCATTGCCTGCCGATGTCGACCCAACTATTGCTACCTCCCATTCAGTGAAATATTTCGGCATGGAGCAGATAAAAATATGGGCCAATGAAAACATCCAATTCAGAGAAAAAGCCATTGCCGATTGTATGCCCATCCTTCGAAACGGATTGCGCGATTTCGAGAAAGTTCATAAAGAACGTCAGATTGAAAAAGCGATGATTTCTATTCCGGAAACCATCAAAGACATTCGAAACACAGCCTTGGGTTCTGTGTTTGCCAAGGACTTGGAAACACTCGATGATCATTCGCGCGAGGTGCTCGAGAAGATTGTAAACTACATGGAGAAAAAATACATCTCGATTCCCATGAAAATGGCAAAAGATGTTCTGCTCGATGAAGTAAAAAAGAACTGATCCGCGCAGTACTTTCGTCCAAATTTTATCTATTGAAAAACCCCGTCATCATTGGCTCACGTGGAAGCGATCTCGCTTTGTGGCAAGCCCATTTTGTCCAAAATGAACTTCAAACGATCGGTATCCATTCGGTTATTGAGATTATAAAAACAAAAGGTGACGCCATTCAGCATTTGAGCTTTGATAAAATCGAAGGCAAAGGTTTTTTTACGAAAGAAATCGAAGAGGCACTACTGGCGGGAAGTATTGATATTGCTGTGCACTCGCACAAAGATCTTGAGACAACTTCACCGGAAGGCTTATTGATTGCCGCAGTGAGCGAGCGAGCGGATGCTCGTGAGATGCTGCTTATTCATCCAAGCGCATTCGATGCAACTGCACCGTGGCAACTCAAAAGCAATGCGCGTGTTGGAACATCGAGCGCCCGAAGAAAATCACAGTTACTTTATGTGCGTCCCGATGTGACGACGGTAGATATACGCGGCAATGTGCCTACACGGGTTCAAAAACTGCGCAGCGGCGAATTCGACGCCATCCTGCTCGCCAAGGCCGGACTCGACAGATTGCAACTCGACCTTTCCGGACTGCATGCAATTCCGCTCCCTGTCGAACAACTCGTTCCTGCGCCTGCCCAGGGTGTGCTGGCCATACAAACACGCAGCAACGACACCGCCTTGAATGAAACGTTGTCGAAACTGAACGCCGCAGATGTTCAACGATGCATTCGCATCGAACGCACCGTACTCAATCGCATGCAGGGCGGTTGTCAGTTACCCCTGGGTGTACATGCTCAAAATCATGGCAATCAGTTCGACGTGTGGGTAGCTTTCGCTCAAAGTTGGAACCAGCCTGTTTTACAATTTCAGGTAAGCGGCGAAGAAGAAAACCAACTCATTGACGACATTCTCCAACGCATTCAACCATCTTGAATCATCGGGTTTTCATATCGCGTAAATCGCACGACTGCGAAGCCATTCGTGCATTTCTCCCTGCCGGCGTAGAACTCATCGCAATATCACTGATCGAAACAAAAGCCATTTCATTCGATCCGAAAATTCCACCAACCGATTGGATTTTCTTTTCATCGTCCAATGCTGCCCGTCACTTTTTCGAACAGAAACCAGACCTCGGCAAACAAAAAATAGGAGCAATTGGAGACGCTACCGCCAAAACAATCCGTCAATACCGCCCGGTTGATTTTACAGGCGATGCTATCGACATCACCGATTCGGCCTATCGTTTTGCCGAGGCTATAGGAGAACAAACCGTCCTTTTTCCGTCCGCAGCAGATAGTCTAAAGCATGTGCAGTCCGCATTGCCACCCTCGCAGGTCATCGACCTGCCTGTGTACGCTACCACAGAAATAGTGGCAACGATTCCCGCATGCGAAGTCTATGTTTTTTCAAGCCCGAGTAATGTACGGTCTTTTTTCAAAAGCAATGGTGGTGTTTCCCCTACTATGAAGTGCATTGCATTTGGAGAAGCCACGCATCAAGAGCTGCAGAAGTTTCACGCAACGGATATTCTCATTCCAAACTCGCTGGAACCTCATTCCATCGCCCGGGCAATAATTCAGGCGTTGCAGGG
>JBJTRD010000345.1:0-5107 GCA_046075945.1 Flavobacteriales bacterium | reverse complement strand
TTTTGATGCTGATGTTGTTGATGAGCTTGTTGCTGATGCTGTTGATTGTGCGGCTGCTGACTTTCCTGGTGCTGCTGACCACGCTCACGCGGTTGATCGAATCTGCGCTGCTCGCGATGTCCGTGTTGTTGCGGACGATTTTGATTGGGTTGCGCTTCTGGTTGGGGCTGAACATTACCTTGTGGCTGCTCTGTTTCATTCGGAACCTCTTGCGACGCATTGGCTGAAACTTCCGGTTGCTCGAAAAGAGTGGAGGTCTGCTCTTCTGCCTTTGGCGCCGGCTTGCGAGCACGTTCACGTTTTCCTTTGGCAGGTGTATCTGCTGCTACTTCAGACGGAGGAGTTTCACTTGCAGGGGCAGCCGCACTTTCCGTTGGCTCCGCTTTGAGTGCTTGTACATCCAGGATTTTATAGATTAAGTCCTGTTTTTTCAGTTTGTCTGCATTATCGATGGCCAGCTCATCTGCTACAGCTTTCAATTCGGCCACCTTCATGCTGTTTAATTGCAAGAGGTTATACATGTAAAAAGAAATTCGTTATCGAATAATAGGTTTCAAAAAATGGTTGGGAAATGATTTCCTTGAGAACTTGCCTCGAATGGGCGCTGCAAGTGTACGAAGATTTTGGGAATTTCAAAGAAAACTTTTTAGGTGCGAGGTGCGAAGTGCAAGGTGCAAGGTGCGAAGTGCGAGGGATAAGAGGTTAGGTAATAGGACTAAGGGATGATGAATGGAGTCACCTCATCCCTAAAAACATCGCACATCGCCCTTCATACCTCGCACCTCGCACCTCACACATTGCACCTCCTACCTCGCCCCTTCTTCGTACATTCGCGGCCACAACCCTGAATTCATATGGTAGGTATCATCATGGGCAGCAAAAGCGATTTGCCGATAATGAACGAGGCAGCCGAAGCACTTCAATCGCTGGGTGTACCGTTCGAAATAACAATCGTTAGCGCGCACCGCACTCCCGAGCGTATGTTCGATTATGCAACGCAAGCCGCCAATCGGGGCGTCAAGGTAATCATCGCCGGTGCAGGAGGCGCAGCGCACTTGCCTGGCATGACGGCCTCACTTACCTCGCTCCCTGTAATTGGGGTCCCCATCAAATCATCCAATTCAATCGACGGCTGGGACAGTGTGCTTTCCATTCTACAAATGCCTGCCGGTGTGCCGGTAGCGACAGTAGCGCTGAATGGGGCGCGGAATGCAGGGATTCTTGCCGCTCAAATAATTGGCACCAACGACAGTGCGGTAATGACACGATTACAGGCCTTCAAAGAGGAACTCAAAACGAAAGTCATGGATTCGGTGCGTGAAATGGATAAGAAGTAATAGATCTAAGAAAGCATGCTATCTCTCAACCCGAAAGAACTACCCCAACCCAAGCTTCATCAATACTTACTGGGTGCTATTGGGCCGCGTCCTATCGCATTCGCAAGCACCGTCGACGCCCAAGGTCGCGCCAATCTGGCTCCGTATAGTTTCTTCAACGTATTCAGCTCCAACCCACCCATTCTCATCTTTTCGCCGGCACGCCGTGGTCGCGACAATACGACCAAGCATACACTCGAAAATGCCCTTGCCACGAAAGAATGTGTAATCAACATCGTGAATTACGATATGGTCGAGCAGATGTCGCTCGCCAGCACAGAATATCCGGAAGGTGTAAGCGAATTTGAAAAAACAGGTCTTACCCCGATTGCATCAGAGGTTGTTCGCCCCTTCCGTGTGAAAGAAGCACCGGTGCAGTTCGAATGTAAAATCAATGAGGTAGTGGCACTTGGCAATCAGGGCGGCGCAGGGAACCTTATAATATGTGAGGTCGTGCGCATCCATATCGCAGAGCACATCCTCGATGACGAAGGACGAATATCCCCCATCAAAATTGATCAGGTAGCACGCATGGGCGGGCATTTTTATACACGTGCCAATCAAGGCTTATTTCAATTGCCTCAACCAATGACACAAATCGGTATGGGCTTCGACGGACTTCCCGCAGATGTGCGCACCTCGACCGTACTAACCGGAAATGAATTAGCTCAATTGGCAGGCGTTGAAGCACTGCCCAATGAAACCGAAGTGAATGAATACAAGCTGACCGAACTTGCCGAGCTCTTTGTGGAGTTTGAGGGTCGGGCACATGAGCTTGAACAACAGCTGCATCTAAAGGCTAAGAGCCTTATAGGAGAAAAGAAAATTCGGGAAGCCTGGATGACCCTTCTGTCATTCAATAATTGAATAATTCCAACGGGTGTTACTACCAAATGATTCCAGTCGGGAGACACTGCAAATTCTAAATAGTTTGCGTGCAGTTGCTGCCATGATGGTATGCCTTTATCACAGCGCATTCCTCATGGCGCCCTATTTTCCAAGGATTGAATACATCCTCAACTTCGGCCAAGAAGGTGTGTATGTTTTTTTTGTGATTAGCGGCATGGTTATGCCACTTTCAATGGATAAAATCGGGTACAGGATTTCCAACTTCTTCACATTCATGGGCAAGCGTATTGTCAGGCTTCAACCACCGCTCATTGTTTCGGCCTGTATCGTAGCCATCACATCGTGGGCCATGCTGAATACTGAAGATTATAACGGTTGGCAGCTATTGGCGACTAGCGCAACACTCACTGCTCCATTCTTTGATTTACCATGGGTAAATGGCATCTATTGGACTCTTTTCGTTGAAATGCAATATTATATTTATATCGCACTCGCGTTCCCCCTTCTCATTCGATCTTCAATTACCATGAGGAGCATACTTGTGGCAGCACTCCTTGCGATTTCATTTACATCGCTGGGCATGGAGGGCAACGATGCAAAATCGAACCTGCCTTTTCATCTACCCGTATTCCTCATGGGTTTTTACTTGTTTTTGAAAGCTCGAGGACGAATAAAGGAAGTGGAGTTTTGGCTGGGTATAGCAGCCTGCACAGTTGTTTGCGGACTTCTCACGGGTATTTTGCATGATCTGGGATTCCGCATTGTTTCGACAGCTTTCCTCACAACGCTGGTAATTCGGTTTGCATCGAGCGGATGGAGTTGGCTCAATAGAGTTGGTGAAGCTTCATATTCAATCTACCTGATGCATTGGCCCATCATAAGCACTATGTGCTTCTTATTGGGAGGAATTCTAAAAACTGCATGGGGCAACACAGTCGTTTTTTGCTCGATACAACTTACCGCCGTGCTTTTTGCATTTTTCTTTTACCGTCTGGTTGAAAAACCGGCATTGAGTTGGTCTAAAAAACTCACTTACAGAAAAGCCGGCTAAGCCCCCGGCAATTCAAAAGAAAATGTGGTACCATGATCCAGCTTAGATTCTATCTGCAGCAATGCATTGTGCTTACGCAAGAAGTCCTGAACTAACTGCATTCCTAAGCCATTACCCTTTTCACGCTCTGTGCCGAAGGTGGTAAAAGAAACACCGTCGGTTATTTTACTGATTTCTTCGGACGTAAGCCCCTTTCCACTATCACTAACTCCTAACAGATATCTATTGCCACGCTGCTCAGCAAAGATGGTTACGGTGCCACCCGGTCGGGTGAATTTAATGGCGTTTGAAATCAAATTTCGCAAAATCGCCTCTATCATATCACGGTCACCACGCACCATTGCATCCGGTGTTGAAGCAAACCGATAATCGAAATGAATCACTTTTTCATGTGATAATAAAAAACACACCGACTGACAAAACTGTTGAAGGTGGCTCAATGAAACAGAGTCCTCTCGATAAATGATAGATTGTGTCTGGCTGCGAGACCAAAGCAGGAGTTTATCCATCAAATCGAGCGTCTGCTCGGTACGACTTTTCATTTGAGTATACAACTTCGCTTGTAAAGCCGCATCTACCGTTCCCGTTTCGAACAACTCCATGCCTGCGTGAATGGATGCAATTGGAGAGCGCAGGTCGTGCGATAACATCGACATCATTTTATCGCGCGTATACAAGGCGGAAACCATTTGTGTATTGCGTTCATCGAGTTTCGCTGTTTGAGCCATTAATTGATTCTGAATGTCATTGCTGAGCCTCAGAATGTAAAGCACCTCGATGATTGTAATAATACCCACCCCCATCATATTTGCGACGCGTTCAATCAAAATTGAATGTTCGCTTGTTATGACGACATGAAATAATCGAACATCAGTAACCATTGCGAACACTAGCATCAACAAACTTAAAAGTGCCAATACATAGCCGGTAACTTTATCGCGCCCCTGAAAAACCACCAATGTTGCGACTATGATAGGTAAATAGAAAGTTGGGACAAATGTCTCGGGCCCGGTTATGAGAGCAAGGAGCAATACACTTGTATTGATTTGAATCGAATTCCAAACTTTCGAGTGATAATAATATCCCTTGCGAAAAAGAATATAGGTTACTAAAACGGAAGGTATTACGCACGCCGTAATGATAGCCTGCATATACTGTCCAAAGAAAATATTGATAAAGAGATAAAGAACAGCATACCCCGCGACCAAATAGATGAGTGCCACGTGCAATTTCTTTCCCTTTTCCTCAATGAGGTCAATAGATTTCGATCGTGTGTCGCCCGGTGATGGCTGGTGATTTATTTTCGGATCAAACATAAAACGGGTGGAATTTAATGCAATCCGATAAAATCCGATATGACATTCCCCCGATAGGAAAAATTTAATGTAAAGCTGTCCCTTCAAATTCAGCTCAAGGCTTTGTTGTTCGTATCCTTGCGCATACTCAATCCCCAATGGAGTTGAAAAACTACAAGATCTTATCATGATGAATCAACAATACGACACACAAAAATTATACGATGGTCAGGCAGACCAATGGAAACGAACGGGCCCCGTGCTGCTCTCCGATTATTCCGCGCGGCCATTTGTGATAAATCTATGCGAACCCGTTCAGGGAGCACGCATTCTCGACCTTGGCTGCGGAGAGGGTTACGTAGGGAGGGAACTCCTAAAACGAGGCGCCCACGAAATACGCGGTATCGACATCAGTAGCGCCATGATAGAAAAGGCCGAAGAGGAAAAGCGATTGCAGGGAATAACGAATGCAACCTACGAAGCGCGCGACATACGACAGCTTCGCGATGGCGAGTTTCAGGTCGATTGTGTGCTCG
>JBJTRD010000344.1:0-5872 GCA_046075945.1 Flavobacteriales bacterium | reverse complement strand
CTTTACAGCAACTCCTACCAATGGCGGAACTACACCTTCATATCAATGGAAGGTAGATGGCACCAACGTCGGAACGAACAGCGCAACCTACACTACTACAACACTTACGAATGGTGCAGTAGTGACATGTGTTATGACGTCGAATGCGACGTGCGCGGTGCCGGCATCGGCTACCAGTAATTCTATCACTATGTCGATTACAGGCGGCACGGTAACATACTGTTCAGCAACTACCACAACGGCAAATGCAACTACTTCGTTTGAATATATCCGCAAAGTAGTATGCGGAAGCATCAGTAAGCTCTCGAATGCATCGGTATATTCCAATTATACTACATTGTCAACTTCGGTAGTTCGCGGAACAACACGTACGTTCACCGTGACTGTGAATAATAATTTCACGACCGATCAGGTGATTATCTGGTGCGACTGGAACAATGATGGTGACTTCATCGATGCGGGTGAAAACGTTTATACTTCACCGTTGGGTGGCGCATACAGCGGAAGTTTTGTTATACCCACAACAGCTAGTTTGGGTGCAGTTCGTATGCGTATTCGTCTAACGGATACAGCTTCGGGTGCCAATACCACTCCGTGCGGTGTTTCAAGCTATGGCGAAGTGGAAGACTACACTCTCAATGTTGCGGCTGCAGGCACTATGCTTGAAGAGGAGGAAAAGGAAGAAGCCATCGTTAATCGTGCAAATGAAACGGCTGTGTCGTTGGAGTCCATTAATTTGAATGTTTATCCGAACCCAAACAACGGTAGCTTTACCATCAAGGCCATGCATGAAGGTACCTATTACCTGATGAATGAAGCAGGTCAACTCGTTCAATCGTTCTCACTGAATGCAGAGAACCAGTACACACATCAAATCAGTAATTTGACTGTTGGGTTTTACATCCTTTCAGGTCAAAATAGAGAAGGCATTTCAAAGCAAAAGATCGTGGTTACAAACTAATGCTTTGATTCGGTATTACAAAGAGGCTGTCTCGACATATAGACGGCCTCTTTTTTTAATGGACAATCAGAATTCGATATCCTTAAAGGATTCCGGTTGATTCGATAAACTGGTAGCGTTGTACAATTCCCCATAGGAAGTTTGCTTGAATTATTCGGAATAGATCACATGACGTAGCTTATATCTTTATTGCTTGAATAGTGGTGCATTGAAACTATGACCGGCATATCCTTCATCATCATAAAATACAAGAGCGATTTCTTTGAGAATCTCGAAAGGAATCTCGCCCTGCATTGCAACTGCCCCTATGAGATAGTAGAAGTGGACAACACAAAGGGGGCCTTCAGTTCAATCGCCGCTGCCTACAATACCAATTTTTCACGAGCGAAATATGATCTTGTTTGCTTTCTACATGAAGATGTCTTGTTTAAAAGTGATTGGGGATTGAATGCGGTAAATCTCATGAGGGATAATCCTGATATCGGATTGCTTGGTTTGGTGGGGGCTAAATTTAAATCGCTGCTGGTTACGAGCTATACCAATAAGATTGAAGCGAGAAGATACATACGCGGACGTCTTGCCAATTATGGAACAATAGATAATCAACCCTACGAAGAAGTGGTCTGTGTGGATGGTGTTTTTTTGTTGACACGAAAAAGTATTTTAACTGAGATTCGATTCGACGAGGAAATTATTCAAGGCTTTCACGGCTACGATATGGATTTCTCTCTACAAATTTTTAATGCGGGGTACAAGGTTGCCATTACCCATGGAATCAACTTGATTCATTTTTCCTCCGGAAATCGAGACATGGTTTGGCTAAAAACAAATCATCGAATATCCCGGAAATGGCGGAGAGTGCTGCCTCTTGCATCGCGTGATTTGAACTATGGTTCTCGAAAACGCCTGCTACTTGAGTTAAAGACTTTTTTTTGGCTAAACGAATTAAGCCTGATGAAGGCACTCATAAAACTTCCTTTTGCTTTGATCAATTGGATGTTGGTTACGTGGGTGAAATCATCTGTTGAAGTAATTCGTTGCAGTCGTTACGCACAATGCACTAGATCAAATCATTAACAATTACAAATTATTCGTCGTGTCACTGAGAAGAAAAATCACGCTAATACTGGTTGTCTTTTTCTTGATTGTTTTTTGCCTGAAAGGATGGCTGTTTCGCAGCTGCTTTAGTTACAGCGACAGTGGGAAAAGAGGTTCGAATGTTTTGATCTCAGAGGATCTTCGACAATATGCCGATTCAATTGCTGCCTCGGAGACTCCGACAGATGTGATGGATGTGGTGATGCTTGCAAATGAAATTACTTCAGAGCATTTGATGTTTCGTTCAACTTCGAATGAGATTAATCCGAATACATTGTTTACGTATCGTCGGACACACTGTGTAGGCTACGCGGCGTTTTTTCAAGTTGTGTGCAATTATCTTTTGGTGAAATTCAATTTCGACAATGAGTGGTCTTGCTCTGCGCATGTGGGGCGTATCTACTTTATGACGATGGATGTTCATCGTTTTTTCAAATCGCCGTTTTTTAAGGATCACGATTTCAACATCATCCGCAAAAAATCGGAGAATGAGGCTATTTACGTAGATGCAACTCTGTATGATTACTTCGGAATAGCGACGGTTACCCCTTCTGAATTCAATCAGGAATAGAAGGGAGACTTCAAATTATCGCCTTTCAACTCCTTAAGTGTATATGCAACTTATTCACATTTTGTTTCTTGGTGAAAATGATTTTTACATTCGTCGCCATAACCAGAACAAATTGTGAAGATGGTACATCGCATCTCTTCGAGTCCTCTGCGGATTCTTTTCGTTAGTTGTCTTTTCCTGGCAACCTGTATTTCAAGCTCCTTAGCCCAAACACCCGGTAGCATATTTCTACCGGCCGATGCCCCTGGAGATGGAGTTCTCGACCCCAATGGTGACGGGTTCATTTCCCAGACAACATCCGGATTCAGCGCGGATGATGTTATAGAGAGTGAATTGCCCTACGTTCCGATGGTTTTCCTTACCACGGAAATCACTGCAGACATGTTGGCAGGCCCAAATTGCGGTTTTACAGATTTCACCGATAGTGGTGATGAGACGCCGGCGTTGGCTTATTACGACAATACCAATTTGTTGTTCCGATTCCGATTGGGTAATGCACTGCCGAATGCAAAGGGATACAGCGTCCTTATTGACACTGACCAGAAGATTGGTTACACGGGGCCGAACGCCGACCCGAATGCTACTGCATCTAATCCCGGATTCGAAATTGAAATCAGTTTACAAACTAATGGCGGCGTTTTCGTTTACAACGTCGATGGCGCTTGCCCGGGGGCTCCAACACTGAGTTATCCTGGAAATACGAATTATCAGAAGTCGTTTGCCCTGGGTAATTCATGCGGCACACCCGATTATTTCTACGACTTTTTTGTGAATGTTGCGGATTTAGCCGTTTTCGGAATCACTACTTCGACGCCGCTTCGTTTGGCATCAACGACTGTGATGAACCCCTCACCGTCGTTGTGCAATCAGTCAGTAGCAGATATCGCAGGCGTCGATAATAATTCATGCACAGTCGTAGTGCAATGTCTTGTTGCGTTAATTGAGAATTACTTCCCCACATCTATTGACGACCTCAATAACGGAACACCGCTTGACCGAAGCGCATGCCCCGACATTACCTCGCAGGTACGTGTTGGAAATACGAGTCTTTCCGGTACAACGGTTGAGGCGAATGGCACTGTTATTAAGTTATTTTACAACGGTATATTCGTTCAGTCCACAACGGCTTCAGGTGGCACTTGGTCGTTCAATCCGCTTACAAGTCCGCTGGTTGAGGGAAATACGGTTTCGGTCTCTGCCACCGCCCCGTTGAAGTCTGAATCTTATACGAATTGTTCACTCAAGGTGGTGGCTGCCAATTGCACCGCTGCGCTTGTAGCTGCAAATACAACAGAGTGTACACCAAAGAAAGGTTTTACAGGTATCGCGAACAGCGCCATTCCCGGCGCTGTTATCAACGTTTACAATTCTAGCAATGTGCTTCAGACACCCAATGCAGGTAGCATTTTCTCCGGTGGAGTTATTACTGCTAATCCTAATGGATCATGGATATGGAAGTGCAACGGCAATCCAACATGCGGTGCCGGTGCCAACAACTGTCTCAGCAATGGAACCTATTTGTTGACCCAACAATCGGGAACGCTGTGCGCATCGGAGCCAATTTTTATTTGTGTCGGCACAAGCGCTACCAGCACAGTTCCAACGATTACGCAACCATTAACTGAAGGCGCTACTTCTATTTCAGGAACAGGTGTAACAGGTAATAATGTATTTGTTTATATCACCGTCGATGGAGTTGAGACCTATGCCGGTACTTCTGCCGTGGTGGGTGGAACATGGTCGCTCAGTGTATCCTCTTTGTTGGGGTGCAGCACTGTCAGAGCCTTTGCAATAGCTCCAGGTAGCTGTCCGTCGGCAAATACTGCCAGTAGCACGGTTGCTTTCACCAACCCAACTATTCCTCCTGTAATTACAGGCGATTATTGTGCTACGGCCCCTATCACGACTGTAGAAGGTATCAGCTTCGAAGGCGCCGGGTCAACTATTCGCTTGTTTGTAAATGCAGTCCAGGTTGCTACCACAACTTCTCAGGCTGATGGAAGCTGGGTGGTTACAGGACTTTCACTTTCCGCCGGTCAAATACTGACCGCTCGTGCCACTGCAGCATGCAAAACTGAAAGCGCCTTGTCGGCTTCAGTAACGGTGAGACCTGCCGGCAATGATGCTTTGTTTTCTGTAACTACAACCGCAATAAATGTTTTGACCTCAACCATAGGTGGAACGGGAACAAATGGAAATACAATAACACTTTATATAGACGATGTTCAATTCGCTACAACTACAGTTGCGAGCGGAGCATGGAGTGCAACCGGGTGGGATAGCTCAACACTTTACTCAGGTGGTGTAATTACTGCGTCTTCGCTACCGGCCGGAGCATGTTCTTCGAATCAGTTCTTCGTTGGTACCGTTAGTTGTATAAACGCTGACAATTCGTTGGCGTTGACTTTTGGCAACAACAGTATATGCGAAGGGACTACTACCTCTTTAATTGTCAATGCAAGTCAAAACGGATATCTCTATTCGCTGCAAGTCGATGGAACGCCCACGGGTGTGAGTGTTTTTGGAAATGGAGGAAACATCGCGCTCGTTTCGGGTCCTGTTGTCAGCTCGGGTGAACTCGCTGTCTATAGCTTTAAGCCCGGTGAAGACGCATGTGGACAGCTTTTGTCATCAACGCAGCAGTTGGTTGTTTTACCGCTTGGCTGCACCGATCCGGCCGCATGCAATTTTGATCTTGCTGCCGTGTGTGACGATGGCTCGTGTGTTTTGCCAAACGGATGTACCGATATCACAGCGTGCAATTTTGACCCGGCCGCTACGTGCGACGATGGTTCTTGCCTCACGCTGGATGCGTGTGGTGTATGCGGTGGAAGTGGTGTAGCGGGTTGTACCGATTTGGCGGCATGTAACTTCGATCCTGCCGCTACGTGCGACGACGGCTCGTGTGTTCTTCCTAACGGATGCACCGATGCGTCAGCATGTAACTTCGATCCTACTGCAACGTGCGACGATGGCTCGTGTGTTCTGCCGAACGGATGTACTGATGCAACAGCTTGTAACTTCGATCCTGCCGCAACGTGCGACGATGGCTCGTGTGTTCTTCCAAACGGACGTACCGATGCAACAGCTTGTAACTTCGATCCTGCCGCAACGTGCGACGACGGCTCGTGTGTTCTTCCAAACGGATGTACCGATATAGCAGCCTGTAACTTCGATCCTGCTGCAACATGCGACGATGGCTCATGTGTTCTTCCTAACGGATGTACTGATGCAACAGCTTG
>JBJTRD010000343.1:0-3833 GCA_046075945.1 Flavobacteriales bacterium | reverse complement strand
AACTTCGCACGTTCACTTTCCACCAATGCCTTCACGGGTATGCCTGTCCAGCGGGAAACCACATCTGCAATTTCTTCGGGATCGACTTCTTCCTTCAACATTTTTGAATTCGCTTGCAGCTCTTGCAATTTCACACGACCTTCTTCAATGCGCTGTTCTTGCTCCTTCATGCGACCATAGCGTATTTCGGCTACCAATCCGTAGTTTCCTTCGCGCTCAGCTTGCTCGGCTTGTAACTTCAAATCTTCGAGCGATGCCTTCGCATTTTGAATGGACTCCACCACATCTTTCTCACTCTGCCACTTCGCAGCAAGTGCATTGCGCTCTTCGCTCAACTCGCCAATTACTTTATTTAAGTCTGCGAGTTTCGTTTCGTCTCCTTCGCGCTTGATAGCCTCGCGTTCGATTTCAAACTGCATGATTTTGCGCTCGAGCTCATCGAGCTCAGTAGGCTTCGAATTGATTTCCATGCGCAACTTGGAAGCTGCCTCATCAATCAAGTCGATGGCTTTGTCGGGTAAAAAACGATCGGTAATGTACCGCTGCGAAAGCTCCACAGCCGCTATGATGGCGTCGTCTTTAATCTGCACCTTGTGGTGATTTTCATACTTCTCTTTTAATCCTCGTAAGATTGAAATAGCCGCATCACGATCGGGTTCATCGATCATCACCTTCTGGAAACGACGCTCGAGTGCCTTGTCCTTTTCGAAATATTTCTGATATTCATTCAAGGTAGTTGCTCCAATCGCGCGCAGCTCACCGCGAGCCAGTGCCGGCTTTAAAATATTGGCGGCATCCATCGCTCCTTCGCCTCCACCGGCGCCTACGAGCGTATGAATTTCATCAATGAAGAGGATGATTTCTCCTTCGCTCTTTTGCACTTCATTCACCACTGCTTTCAAACGTTCTTCGAATTCGCCTTTGTACTTAGCACCTGCAATCAGCGCTGCCATATCGAGCGAGTAAATCTGTTTGGTCTTCAAGTTTTCCGGAACGTCTCCATTGATGACGCGATGCGCAATTCCTTCGGCGATGGCCGTTTTACCCGTGCCGGGTTCACCAATGATGATCGGATTGTTCTTCGTGCGGCGCGAGAGAATCTGCATCACGCGGCGAATCTCCTCATCACGACCAATCACCGGATCGAGTTTACCATCGCGAGCGAGCTTATTCAAATTCTTCGCGTACTTCTCGAGCGAATTGTAGGTTTCCTCCTGCGAAGCAGAAGTTACACGCTGACCTTTTCGCAATTCAAGTATGGCCTTCTTCAATTCTTTGGAAGAAACGCCGGCATCGCGCATCATCTGCGAAGCTTTATCGTTGCCTTCGCCAATTGCCAAAAGCAAGTGTTCTATAGCAACGAATTCGTCGTTGAATTCCTTGAGAAAATTTTGCGCGCGATTAATGGCAATGTTCGCTTCCGACGACAAACTCATATTGCCTCCGCTTACTTTGGGAAAACTGTCGAGCATTTTATCTAAAGTCTGCTGCATCATGGCAACATTCACATTCAGTTTCTTCAGTAAAAAAGGAGTAATGGTTGTATCGGCGAGCATCAACCCCTTTAACAGGTGAGCGTTTTCTATGGTTTGATGACCTTTCTCGAGAGCAACTTGTTGTGCTTTCTGAATGGCCTCTTGCGTTTTTAAAGTGAATTTTGAGAAATCCATGTTCTTCGAATTTGGACTGCGCGTTTGCAATGGCAATACCACGGCTAATTAGCGGCAATATTGACATTCATTTTTAAAAAAGCATGACGGAATTTCCTCAGGCATGCAACGAATCGGGTAATTTGGCATAACAAAAAACAGTTTTCAATGCTCGTAGCACTGGTAGGATACATGGGAAGCGGAAAGACAACGATTGGTCATGCCCTGGCTAATCGGCTTGGTGTTTCATTCATCGATCTTGATGTGGCTATTGAACAACAAGCAGGAAAACGGATAAAGGAAATTTTCAGTTCTGAAGGAGAATCCGAATTCAGGCGCATCGAATCGGAAGTGTTGCAACAGCTCCTGAATGCGCAATCAACAGGCATACTCGCCACAGGAGGTGGCACACCTTGTTTTTTCAATCAGATAGAAAAGCTCAACAATCGCTGCACAACAATTTATCTCCAATGTTCATTGGAAACACTTCATCAACGCCTTGCGCCTTCGGCAGAGGAGCGACCTCTGCTTTCAACCTTGAAGGATGTAGAAGCGCATTTTTTAGAGCGGGTTGCTTACTATGAGAAGGCACAGCACAAGGTGCAGGCAGATGGAACACCTGAAGATATTCTTGCCCGAATTGAAAAAATAATTGAATTGACCTAAAGCATACGTCTGATCAGTCTAAATAGACTGCTTCCTTCCCTTTCGTAAAGTCGACACTCACATGCTCACGCAAATTAGTGGAGAGGGTAAGCCCTACGATGTCGGCGCGAATAGGAAACTTGCGATGGTAACGATCGACCAGCGTGACGGTAGTAAGCGACTTCACATCTACATCGAGCAGAAAGCGCGCAGCATACATGAGTGTCTTTCCGCTGTTTAACACATCATCGATAAGCACCACTGATTTTCCCTTGAGTGATTTCAACTCGCCCGAGAACTGAATGTCTTCCGACAATGGCTTCTCCTTGTGAATGGAAATTTCTTCCAGCTTCAGCGATAGTTCACTCACTTCCGCAAGTAAATCGCACAAGCGCCTGGCCATTTGCATTCCACGGCCGTGAATACCCACCAGTATAAGCTCCTTTTCTTTGTGGTGCTGTTCATGAATCTCATGCGCCATACGCACAAGCTTTTGCTTGATTTGGCGTGAATTCAATATGAGCATTTGCTCTTTCGACATGCTTCAAAAATAATCAAACCGCATCAACTCGTTCAAACAAAGCCACGGTTTCTACGTGTGAGGTATGCGGAAACTGGTCGACCAAACTCATCTTCACCATGCGGTAACCTGCCTCCATGAGGTCGATTGTATCGCGGGCCTGCGTAGCCGGATTGCAGGAAACATAGACGATTCGGGGAGAACCCAACGCTATGACTTTGCGCAGCGTCTTGGGCGCAATGCCACCGCGCGGCGGATCGAGCACAACGCACTTGATCCGCGAATGATATTGCGGATATTCAAGCAGGAACTTGCCAACATCGGCTGCGAAAAACTCCAGGTTCGTCACTCCATTGGCTGCTGCATTGCGTCGCGCATCATCGATTGCATCAGACACAATATCGACACCAACCACCTTCCGTTTACTGCGACCCGCGAGCAACTGCGTGATAGTGCCTGTGCCACAAAAGAGGTCCATAATCGTTGAACCATCGTCGCCTTCATCGACCCCGGCATAGTCGAGCACCTTCGCATACAACTTTTCAGCACTGCGCGGATTGGTCTGAAAGAAACTCGTCATGCTGATATCGAATTTCAATCCGTGTATTGTTTCAGTAACGTGCGGCGCACCCCACAGTTGAATGGTGCGTCCCGATAGCGGATCGATGCGATCGCCTGTGTTGGGGTTGATGGTATGAATGACTCCGGCCAGTCGTTGCCCCAATTGCTCTCGCATGCATTGCACGAATGCTTGTCCATTGAAATCGTCCACTCCAATTTCGGAAGTAACCAAATTCACCAGCAGCTGATTTGAAGAAAAACTTTTGCGTACCACCAGGTATCGGAAGAAACCCTCGTGCTTCGGCGGATGCCATGCAGGCAAGCCTGTTCGTTCGCACCACAAGCGAATTTCCTTTACCGATTTCTCAAACGACTCATCGAACAGGCCCGAGTCATTGTCAAGATTTTCGACACACCACCATGTACCGCGGTGTTTGAAACCTAATCCGAAATCGTCG
>JBJTRD010000342.1:0-2218 GCA_046075945.1 Flavobacteriales bacterium | reverse complement strand
ACCTTGTTGAGCTCATCAGCAGAAAGGGACTTGAAATAGTCGTAGGTAATTTTCAAACCTTCGCTGCGATGAACCCTGGGCTCCCATCCGAGCAGCTGGCGGGCCACGGCGATGTCGGGCTGACGCTGCTTGGGATCATCGGTCGGTAGTTCCTTGTAAATGACTTTCTGTGTCGTGCCAGTAAGCTTTATAATCTCTTCGGCAAAATCGCGAATAGTGATTTCGTCGGGGTTACCAATGTTTACCGGGCCACTGTAATCGCTGTGCAGCAAACGGTAGATACCTTCAATCAAATCGTCGACATAACAGAACGAGCGCGTTTGTGAGCCATCACCAAACACTGTGAGGTCTTCGCCACGCAGCGCCTGACCTATGAAAGCCGGCAGCACACGCCCGTCGTTCAGTCGCATGCGAGGTCCGTAGGTGTTGAAGATGCGTACAATGCGTGTTTCCAGTCCGTGAAAGGTATGGTACGCCATGGTCATAGCTTCCTGAAAGCGCTTGGCCTCGTCGTAGACGCCTCGCGGACCCACGGGATTCACATTGCCCCAATAGCTTTCCTTTTGCGGATGCACTGTGGGGTCGCCATATACTTCGCTGGTGCTGGCAATGAGCACACGGGCATTCTTCACCTTGGCTAGCCCCAGGCAATTGTGTATGCCGAGCGAACCAACCTTCAAGGTTTGAATGGGAATTTTCAGATAATCGATGGGGCTTGCAGGCGAGGCGAAATGAAGAATGTAATCAAGCGGCCCTGGCACATGGATAAACTTCGAAACATCGTGGTGATAGAACTCAAAATGCTCGAGCGGAAACAGGTGCTCGATATTTTTCAAATCACCCGTGATGAGGTTGTCCATGCCAATAACATGGTACCCTTCCTTGATGAAACGGTCGCACAAATGGGACCCCAAAAAACCGGCCGCACCGGTGATAAGTACTCTCTTCATTCGAATTAAGTTGAGTTAATGTGGCGCGCGAATTTACGGGAAGAGATGACAATGAGGAGTGGCGAATTACAAAGTGCGAGGGAATGGGGACTAGGGAAAAGGTGCGTTTTACGACTACTCAGTACTCAGTGCTCAGTTCTCAGTACCCACTTACCCCCCCACTTCCGCCAATTGCACCTTCAACCCCTCCATATCGTTCGACAAGTGAAGCTGACAGCCCAGGCGTGAGTTGCTTTTTACGAAGAACGCCTGATCGAGCATGGCATCTTCGTCGTCGTTGCGGGCAGGTAACGCATGGTCGGAAAGAATATACATGTGGCAGCTGGCGCACATTGCCATGCCGCCGCATGTGCCTTCCACAGGGAGCTCGTAACTCTTGCACAGCTCCATCATATTCATGTTCATGTCGGTGGGTGCCTCGAGTACATGCTCTTTGCCCTCACGATCGACAACGGTAATGTGTATAATATTCTCCATAGACTGAGCGAAAATAACGCAATCCTAAAATCCGGTTACGCCATTCACGGTAGTGTATTTCAACACATAATTCTTATCGGGATAGATACGTTTGAAAGCGCTCTGCACCATGAGGGTAGCCTCGTGGAAGCCGCACAGTATGAGCTTCAGCTTACCAGGATACGTGTTGATATCGCCGATGGCATAGATGCCCGGCACGTTGGTGCTGTAATCGAATGTATTTACTTCAATCGAATTCTTGTCGATGTTCAACCCCCAATCCGCCAGTGGCCCCAACTTGGGCGACAAACCAAACAGAGGCAACCAATGGTCGGTAGCCAGCGTTTGCTTTTCTCCGCCCTGAACATCCACCTCAATAGACTCGAGCTTTTCAGTTCCATTCAACCCAACCACCTCTGCGTCGGTAATGAGCTTGATTTTGCCGCTGGCCGACATATCGAGCACCTTTTGCACGCTGTCGGGGTGGCCACGGAAACTCTTACTGCGGTGAATGAGGGTCACTTCTTTTGCTACGCCATTGGCCAGAAATATCGACCAGTCGAGGGCGCTGTCGCCGCCACCGCTTATGATGACGCGCTTGCCCTGATAAAAGTTCGGATCACGTACGATGTATTCGATACCCTTATCTTCAAAATCTGTGATGTTAGAAATGGGGGGCTTACGCGGTTCAAAGCAACCCAAGCCGCCAGCAATGGCTATGACGGGAGCTTTGTGCAACGTGCCGCGACTGGTTTTAACGATGAACTTGCCGTCGTCGGTTTTCTCGAACGACTCACAGCGTTCTCCCAATG
>JBJTRD010000341.1:0-5013 GCA_046075945.1 Flavobacteriales bacterium | reverse complement strand
ATGGTTCCGTTTGCGGGCTATAACATGCCTGTTCAATACTCAGGGTTGATTGAAGAGCATAACACCGTGCGCAATGCCGTCGGTGTGTTCGATGTTAGTCACATGGGTGAGTTTTGGGTGAAAGGGAAGGGCGCACTCGATTTGATTCAGCGCGTTACAACCAACGATGCGTCGAAGCTGTTCGACGGCAAAGTGCAGTATTCGTGCTTGCCCAATGGCAAAGGAGGAATCGTAGACGACCTGCTCGTGTATCGTTTCAGCGAAGAACTGTATATGCTCGTGGTAAATGCCTCGAACATTGATAAAGACTGGAACTGGATAAACAGCCAGAACACGTTCGATGCGCAATTGGAAAACGTGAGCGAAGGCACTTCGCTGCTGGCTGTGCAAGGTCCGAAGGCGCTCGAAGCCATGCAGAAGTTGACCGATATGCCGCTTGTAGGCATGGAATATTACACCTTCCAACACGGCAAATTTGCCGGGTTCGACAACATCATCGTATCGACAACGGGCTACACGGGAGCCGGAGGGTGTGAGATATACTTCCCGAACGCGGTGGCGGAGAAGATGTGGAATGCTGTAATGGAAGCAGGTGCCGAGTTCGGCATCAAGCCCATTGGCTTGGGAGCGCGCGATACCCTGCGCTTGGAGATGGGCTTCTGCCTATACGGCAACGACATCGACGACACCACGTCGCCAATCGAAGCCGGTCTTGGATGGATTACCAAATTTACCAAAGACTTCATCGATAGTGAATTGTTTAAGACGCACAAGGATCAAGGCACTGCACGCAAACTCGTTGGCTTCGAATTAATCGACCGTGGTATTCCTCGTCATGGCTACGAAGTGGTCGATGCCGACATGAACGTGATTGGTGTTGTGACCAGTGGCACGCAAAGCCCCACACTGGGCAAGCCCATCGGGTTGGCCTATGTGCCCACTGCGCAAAGCAAGGCGGGTTCCGAGATTCTGGTCAACATCCGTGGTAAAGCCATCAAAGGCGTAGTGACGAAGATCCCGTTTGTGCAGGGGTAATCACTGAACGAAATAGAATAATAAAAGGCCGACGGTGAGTCGGCCTTTATTTTTTTGCAAGAGATAAAAAAAAATCTGACAATGAAGAATCTGATTTTTCTGAGCTCTTACTGTTTTTTGAAAGTGGTATATTTATCCGAACTAGAATCTCCGTAGCGTGCACAATCCATTCCCACATATTCAGGGCTAATTTCAAGTGAGATTACTTTTCCTTCCAATTTGAAGGACAATGTCGGCCACTCGGCGTCTTCACCATAATAGGCAGATTGTGCATCCTTGTGAATTGCATCACCACTCTCTTCGAAAATACAGCCCCATTCATCTTTAACACCCCATTTAACTGCGAATGTGAATGTTTTGCCTTCGACATGATTTGTTATAATCAATTTTTGACCAGCCCCATTTACATACGTTCCGTTGAGTGTTTGAGCACTGGAAGCCATGTTGAATGCAACAAGAATGATGAGTGTGTAAAGTAGATTTTTCATGAGAAGGTTGTTTTGTGGTTTGATACTATGTGGTTGTTCGTAAAATTAAATATGTTCACTCTTCAAAAATAGTTGTTAATGATGAATGAATGCGATGGTCTCTGATGGTTGGAATTTTGAAGTGAATATCTTGTTCTTTCGGTCAAAAAAAATTGGCTCTAATGTCCGGCAAGGATTTCTCCAATTTTGAGCGTCATTTTTTTTGCGCCCGACGGATTTAAATGGTCCGCATCACGAAAATCTGATGCTGTGAAACTCGTGTCTGCCATCAAATTTACGTAGCGTGTATTGGAATGATTGCGGCAGATAGAATCAATGGTAGTAAGTGTTGTATTGTATTGAATGCTGTCAAGATTTTCTCGATAGGTCGAATAGCAAGGACTGGAGTAGAATAATACAAAGGCGTTTTTTTCTTCACTGAAAGCGATGATTTTATCAATAATTTCAATGCTTTCCTGAAGGTAATTCGAATTTTTCAGTGTATGTCGTGTAGAAGCTGATTTTCCCGTTTCAATGAGGTCTTTTTGAGCTATTTCAGTATTTCCATAGCCTTTGGATGAACAGGTAATGAAATTGTCTTTTTGAAGGTAATATTTCGAAAGTCTGTTGATGTTTTTTTTGGGTCGGAATGCGAATATTTCAAAGTAATCTGTTGGCTTTATAGAGGTATGCAGATTATAATAAATAGTGTAGTTTTTGGTTCGCCAGGATTCAATACCGGTAGAATTTCGAGAGAATAAAGTGAAATAGTCAATTGGAACAACAATCTGCTTAATCGATTTGAAATGGTCTGAAAATTTCGAGATAATCTTATAGTCTAAATCGATGGATTGAGAAATGTGACTTGCATTAAATGAATTGCCGGGAAAATAATCGGGGTTAATACCGTAATACGCATGACTGCTGCCCATAAATAGAGTTTCTATGCTGTCGGCATGTTGCAAGAGATAATCATTTTTATAGGAATAATCGTTGGGTATTCGCCTTAAAAGTATTTCCATAATCAATAAGGCGATTAATATGGGAAGCGCAAAAAGTGTGGTTTTAGTAAGGAATGTTTTCATTTTGTTTAAAATTGAAAATATATGAATTGTTGGTCCTTACCACTGAACCAGAAAATGAGCGCAACAATAAAATAGTACATGGAATACCTTAGTGGACTCCACCATTTGAGGCCAATTTTTTCAAGACCATACGTGTGATTTCTTCCGGCCCATTCGACTATAATAAATGCCATAACAATGAGCAGCAATGAGGTGGGACGTATGGTGGGTATTGAAAGCGTGGATGTTGAAAATATGCCGCCGATATAGTTGACAGCATGCTCCATGCTGTTCGAACGGAAGAAGATCCAGGCAAAGGTCGTTAAACCAAATGTTATTGCAATTTGAAATAGTTCTCGGCTTGAAGGAAGTGATTTTCCGAGTGCTACAGTTTCAATGTAATTCCTATTGGTCTTAGACAGTATGGACGGTAAAATGAATAGGGCGTTTAGCGCACCCCATGCAATAAATGTCCAATTGGCGCCATGCCAGAACCCGCTTACAACGAAAATGATGAACGTATTTCGAATACGCATCCAATTTCCACCGCGACTACCTCCCAAAGGAATGTAGAGGTAATCTTTAAACCACGAAGACAATGAAATGTGCCAGCGACGCCAGAATTCTGCTATATCCCTCGAGAAGTAGGGGAAGGAAAAGTTTTGAAGTAATTCAATACCGAATAATCTGGCAGTACCAAGAGCTATATCAGAATAACCGGAAAAATCGCCGTATATCTGAATCGAGAAGAAAATTGCCCCCATTATTAAATTGCTTCCACTTTGATCGGCAGTGTTATTAAACATCATGTCGGCATATTCAGCACAGCTATCGGCAATGACGATTTTTTTGAAAAAACCCCATACAATCTGACGCATTCCATCCACAGCTTTTGAATATTCGAATATGCGGTTTCGTTTAATTTGGGGTAACAAATGGGTAGCCCTTTCTATTGGCCCTGCAACGAGCAATGGGAAAAAGCTCACAAAAACTGCATACTCTATAAAACTGTTTTCTGCCTTTATTCTGTTTTTATATATGTCGATTACATACGATAGACCGTGAAAAGTGTAAAAAGAAATACCAACCGGAAGTATTATACTCAGCGTGGCCGGGTGTATTTCAAAACCACAGGTCGAAATCGCTTTTGCAAATGAATCTGCAAAAAAATTATAGTATTTAAATACTCCAAGAAAGCTAATATTCACGGAGATACTTAACCAAAACCAAAACTTTTTTCTCCTGGCATCACCGGCATGCTGCATTTTCAATCCGGTGTAAAAGTCTAGAAGCGTTGAGAAAATTAAAAGGAATAGAAAGCGCCAGTCCCAGCAGGAATAAAAAAAATAGCTGGCCACAAGCAATAATGTATTCTGAATTTTCAGATGCTTGTTTGCAGCAAACCAATAAAGACAGAAAACGACAGGCAGAAAGATTAAGAATTCTATGGAGTTGAAAAGCATAAATCGCTCTTTTATAATTTTCTATTCTTCACATGCTTTTCCAACCACATATCTTGCTCCCACAACAAATGCAGGATAGACTCGATGGCTGTATAACCATGGCTCTCCTTCGGTAGCACCACGTAGCGCACGGGTGCCCCCAACCCTTTAAGCGCTGCAAAATAGCGCTCGCTCTGGATAGGGAAGGTGCCCGGATTGTTATCGTTTTCACCATGTACCAGCAGCAACGGTGTCTTCATCTTTTCGGTAAAGTTGAACGGCGACATGGCATTGTACGTCTCTTTTGCATCCCAGTAATTGCGCTCCTCGCCTTGAAATCCGAAAGGAGTGAGGGTGCGGTTATACGCTCCGCTGCGCGCAATACCGGCGGCAAACAAATCGGAGTGGGTGAGGAGGTTAGCGGTCATGAATGCGCCATACGAATGTCCTCCTACAGCAACGCGCTTTCTATCGATGTATCCAAGTGAATCGACCGCATCTATAGCGGCCTTTGCATTGGCGACCAATTGCTCGATAAAGGTGTCGTTGGGTTCCGCTGTGCCTTCGCCTACAATGGGAAAGGCTGCTTCATCAAGCACCGCATAGCCGCGGGTTACCCAATAGATGGGTGAACCGTAAAACGGAAAAATGAATTCGTTTGGATTCGTGGTATTCTGTGAAGCGCTATTCTTATCCTTGAATTCTTGCGGATAAGCCCACATCACCATAGGCAGTTTTTCCTTTTTGGTTTTATCGTAGCCTACAGGTAAATACAAAGTTGCGGTTAAGTCACCTCCATCGGCCCGCTTGTAGGATATTACTTCCTTGTGTACACCGGCAATTTTCTTGAATGGGTTTTCGAATTTCGTGATGGCCATTGGAGATGATTTAGCGTTCATTTTACGCACGTAGTAATTCGGATATTCAGATTGTGACTGGATGGATACCAGGAGCTCACCTTTTTTAAAGTCGATGATGTCGATAATCGTTTCCATTTTATCTGTA
>JBJTRD010000340.1:0-4162 GCA_046075945.1 Flavobacteriales bacterium | reverse complement strand
ATTTTCTGTTTTCGAAGAAAGGTTCAGCAAATTCTTGCTGTTACCCGTGCCTTCAATGCGAACCAGTGGAACGCCATCGCCATAGCCTGCATTGATAATCGTTCCGCCATTTTCAGGGGCAACGTTGTGTGGGATGGCTCGTATCACGGGTATTTCAAGTAGTGTTGCCTTGCGCGATGGGAGGAACGTTTCGTCTTGGCCACCTAATGTTGTGAATGAAAAATCGGCGTAGTTGTTATAGCCGTAGGCAATGACCATGAAGTAATAGGTCTTGTGATTTACCAATTGTGGCGCACCAAGAGCAAATGCGTCTGTTGTTACGCGCAGCGAATGAAACACACCTTCATTTGCACCTTGCACCTTCAACTGCGGAACAATTTGTTCTGTTGTAGCATCGAGCTTGTAGTTTATTAAAGTGCTTACTTGGTCTTGTACATCGCATTGTGAGATAAGCCGAGCTCGAGTAATGTCTTCCAGGTCTGATGCGGTTACATTTTCGTCGGCAAGCTGGTAAACCATGTAGCCTTGAAACGAGTAACTGCGTTGCTCTTCTGAATAGGGCTCTCCTTCCGGGCTTAACTCGGGTATGGTCGGATCAATCAGGCTGTATTGCTCATGGAAATTATTGCTGAGAGGATTGTCGTTTGTCCATTGAAGAATGATTTCGTTGGATAGCTCACACACAGCAACGTCGGGCGCATCGGGTCCTGAAATAAGTTCGAAGCAGTTGTCGAAAAGTGCTTGTGCTTTGTCGTCTGCAATGCGAACAGCCTCAACACTTGCAAATGGATCTCCGCTGGTAGCACGTGCCCACACTACGCCCACAGTTATGTTGTTGTAGTCGCCTGGCTCAAGTGTGAATGGCCCGGCGCTTTGCATGAATCGCCGGTCGGCCGGCGGATTACCACTGCTGATTTCTGTCCAGGGCTCTGTCACTACACCTGCGGTTCCAAAATGAAACGGATCTGTGTCGCCGGGGAACATGAAGTCGGCCGGAATTGATAAGTCGGCTCCGCTTCCTTCTGTGAGGGCATTGCCTCCGTAAGCCATGCGCTGCCCGTTTTTCCAGAAACCACGCAGGTAATTGTAATAATGTGCAGCAACCTGCGGTGGTCCATTGATGGCCAACCCCGAGTTGTGATAGAGAAACTTACGCATTCCAAAGCGCTCATTGTCGATAATGCTGTCGCCGTAACCGATACCAATTCCTTTGTAAGGAATTCCTTTTTGATCGATAGCTTGCAAAATATCAGTTGTGAGTGGATTATCGATTTCGTCTTCGTCTTGGTATGGACCTTCGAAAAAATCGACACCAACGGCCGGTGGGCTGGCACCGTAGCCCAGAGAAAGCGCAGTTGGATCATCAAATGCATCTCCGTTGTAGCCGTAGCCTAAACCTCGCTGCACATCGCAACCGACATAGTCATCCACGTGCCCACCGATGTCGAGATCGATCCACGTGCCGAAATAAGTGTCTTGAAGCGTCTGCGATCCTTGATTGATGAGCACATAGTTATAGAAGGTCATGTTATTGACCTCATCGTTGGTGCTAAAGGCAAATGCTTGAGCTCGAATTTCCATACCGATGGCCTGGCCACCAGTTTCTGTATGAATGTTGCCCTTGTCGTTGAATACCCAGTAATATGTTTGGTCACCATACAAGGGCACGATGTCTTCCCGCCTGCGCCCCTTGCAATCAATTTCACGTGTCAGATCGTACCATGGATAATCACCGCTCTCGGGTTCATATACACCATTGTTGTTGTAATCGTAGAATGGAGCGATATAGAAATCCTGTCCAAGAGCTACGTTGCCATGTGCCGGATAGTCATTGAAATAAGAGGGCATGCTGTACCCATTCGGAAATAGCTTGGACATGTCACAAGCGGGGTCCCGCGAGCAGTCGTGGTATTGACGATGCAACGCTGCGTCGGTGCGCAGGCTGACTGCGAACTTATCCCACTGGAGGCACGTGTTGGCTGTTATTTCTGCAGCACCATCGTTGGATAGTGGCCCGGGCCAATAATCATTGCCGCTATAGCGATAGAGCAGCGCTGCTAATTTGAGTTGCTGATCGGGCGAAACACCGCCAAGCCAAAGTGATCCGGCGAACATAACTCCGGCATCACCATTTTTTGGAGCGAAATAGTGTGATCGGCCGTTGGCGCGGTCTTGCCAAAGTGATCCGCCGGTTTCAATGAGCGCATCAATATTGTTCCACTCTAAATCACGCAGAGCCGTGGCAGGAGCGCAAGCCGCAGCGCGGCTTTCCGCTGTATATTTTACTGCTATGTGGTCGAGTTTTCCCGATGATAGTAAAGCATCTTGAGCCGAGGCGTGCAGCAATAGGCCGCAGCATATAACGAGCAGAAAATCTTTCATGAAGAAGTGATTTAACGGCTACATTACGAAAAAAAACGCTCCTCAAACTGAAATAATAGAGGGGCCTTCTGTATACATCAGGTATCCTTCCACCGGTTTGCTGAAGATGTGCTGAAGCTCTCGCTTGTAAACCTCAACCTGCCCATGGTGTTTTTTACTTTGCTTGCCTGTTTTATAATCAATCACAACTACACGATCTTGCAGCACAACGACACGGTCGGGGCGGAGCGTAAAACCCTGCTGTGTTATTAGTTCCTGTTCACAATGCAATGCTTCAAAATCAGAAAACCAGGCACTAGTTTGAGCGCTTGCAGTGAGCTGCAGAATGTCGGTGGTTAGCTTCGCCCTGTGCATGTGCGCGTCTTTCCTTCCTTTAAGCACTCTCTCAATGGCGTCGGTTGAATGCTCGGCATGTTTCAGAAGCGACAAACATTCGTGCAATAGTTTACCATAGGTGATTTCGGGCGTTTCGTTTTTCAAAGCAGAAAGCACACGTAATTTTGGATAGAGCATCTCCTTGCCTGTCAGGCGTGGCGTTTTTGTAGGCGTGCTCGAATGTTTTTTGGAAGTGTAGATTTCTTGTTTACCCAATTCCACAGAACCGGTTTCTGCATACACTGGAAAGGAGGCATAAAGTACGTCGTCGAATGCCTTGTTAAAAGGGGTTCCGCCATGCTCTTGTATGAAATAAAGTCGCTTGGCAGCTCGGGTGCATGCAACATACAGCGTATTGATTTCATCCAGAAGTCGCATTTTGTTTTCGGTAGATAGCTCTCTAGTAAGACTTTCATCTGATTCGTCATCCGCGTCGCTCAGCCCCTTCGCACTCATTGTAACATACGCAGTAGGCAAATCACACATGTCTTGCGGAACATCTATCCAAAGTGAACTTGGTTTTGCTGTTGCCTTGAAATGAGGAATAATTACAGCCGGAAACTCGAGTCCTTTTGATTTGTGAATGGTCATGATATTGACGGCTTCCGGATGGTTTATTGCCGCAGAGCTCTGTTTATTTCGGTGTTCTTTCCACCACTCAATAAAGCGATGAAGATCTGTGTTTTTGCCTATACACTGTTGCTTTATCAGATCAAGTAAATATTCAACGCCGCTATCGATGGGAAGTTGAAGAGCGCGCATGAGCGAAATAGCCATGTGAAACACATTCTCTCCTTTCATCACATGAGACATGTCGCCAAACAACGGTGAAAGAAATGCATTCAAGTTAATCGGTGGCGAATCTTTTTCTGCCAAATAAGATGAAATGAAATCGGGCAGCGATACGCGTGAATCAAACGAAGCGAGCGACTGCATCATGTCGAATGCTGCATATTTATTCTTGGGAAAAATGCAGAATTCGAAGTACCCCATAATAACCCGAACGCCCACGGAATGAATAAGCAAAGCGTTTTCTGCGGTTGTGAAAGGAATGTTGTATTCGTTCAGTATTGCAGTGCACTTGTTTCCGTCGCCATGCGAACGCACGAGAATTGTAATATCGCCATACCGATAACCACTTTTCTTGCAATCCTCAATCGCACTAATTAATGCGTCTTGAATAAATGTATCGTATCCGGCAACTCCTTTTTTCAAGAGATGATTGCCTGTGAGTCGAACGAAACCTGTGTCTTTAGAATTCTTTTTTTGAGGGTCTCCTTTGTAAACTTCGGAGCAACCGGGCAGCTCCTTTGCCAGCAATGGGAAAATAGTGTTGTTGAAGTCAATGACGGATTTACTGCTGCGATAATTTGTTTTAAGATCATCATCAAAAATGTTTTCGTCG
>JBJTRD010000339.1:0-5519 GCA_046075945.1 Flavobacteriales bacterium | reverse complement strand
GTAAATAGTGAATAGTAACTAGTGAGGTCCAACATGCAACCTTCAACCTTCAACTTTCAACTTCCAACAGAGAAGGATTATAGGATTATAGGGCTTCGGATTGTAGGGAAAATCGTCAACCTTCAACTTTCAACTTTCAATTTAACATCGCGCATACGGTTATTTCTGCAGTTCGCGCTGGCTTTGTTCTGCATCCTTCAGCCGGTCTTTGCGATTGGGCAAGGCACCGTGCGCGATACCTCGCTGTTCGATCCGCATGTTACCATGAGCTATGCGTACCAGGTGCCGGGAGGTGATTTGGCAAGTCGCTTTGGCAACAACAGCAATCTTTCGCTTGGATTTCATATCAAGTCGCGCACACAGTGGTACTATGGCGTGCAGGGGCAATTCCTTTTTGGCAATCAGGTTATCAAGGAAGAGGGATTTTTGCAGAATCTTTTCGTCGACGGTATTTACGTGCTCGATAACGATGGCTATCCGGCAACGCTTGTATTGATGGAACGGGGCTTTGCTATTTCAGCCGATGTAGGCCGACTGTTTCCTGTGTTAGGTCCCAATAAGAATTCGGGAATATTGGTGAAAACGGGAGCAGGTTTCATGCAACATAAGATTCGTATCGAACACCAGGAAACGAACATAGCACAACTCGAGGATGAGTATTTGAAGGGCTACGATCGCATGGCCAATGGGCCGGCAGTGACGGGATTTTTGGGATATTATCACATGAGCAACAACCGCCTTATCAATTTTTTAATTGGAGTGGAAGGCTGGAGGGCATTCGCTGAGCCTCGCCGTGTCATGAATTTCGACACGCAACAATCGGAGCAAGGTGTTCGCAACGACATTTTGCTTGGTTTGCGTGCAGGATGGACCTTGCATCTGTACAAGAGAATGTCTGATAATTTCTATTACTACTAACTGCAACACGTGAGGATCCTCTATTCAGCTATCGCATCGCTCGCCCAGACACTTATGCCTCTTGCCGCGCTTTTCAATGCGAAGGCGAAGCTGTGGGTGAATGGAAGGGTTAACTGGCGTGATCGACTGATGCAGTGGCGCAATGAGCACGAAGGCGAGCTCATTTGGTTTCATTGCGCAAGCTTGGGTGAATTTGAGCAAGGGCGCCCGGTCATTGAGCGCATCCGAAGAGATTTTCCGCGGTATCGCATGCTGCTCACGTTCTTTTCTCCATCGGGCTATGAAATTCGCAAGGCGTATAATCGCGTCGATGGAGTTTTTTATCTGCCCGCCGATACGCAATCCAATGCGCGCGACTTTCTGGAAATAGTGAGGCCTGCGAAGGTTTGTTTCGTGAAATACGAATACTGGCCCAACTATATGCTCGCTTGTGAAGAACGCTCGATACCACTGGTGATGGTTTCGGCAATATTGCGTCCCAACCAACGGTTCTTTGGCTGGGTGTCGTTTTTCTGGAAGCCCGTGTTACAAACGGTCGATCATTTCTTTGTGCAAGACAAGCAGTCGGCAGAGCTGTTGTCCAAACTCGATATTACGTGTTGCACGGTTGCAGGCGACACTCGGTTCGACCGGGTGTTGGAGGTTGTTTCATCATCAGCAGCAATCCCCGAATTGGAGGCGTGGAAGGGAAGTGCTTCTGTATTGATTGGCGGAAGCACCTGGCCAGCCGATGAGGAGGTACTGCACGCGTGGTGGCGCGGCCGCAGGCAAGATGCAGCGTCGTGGAAATTGATTATCGTTCCGCATGAAGTAGGCGAGGGGCATATCGAAGCCTTGCAGCGCATGTGGCTGGAGGCTGTGTTGTGGTCGGCGCGGAATGAAAATGGCTGGACAGATGCCTCGGTTCTTATCGTAGATGAAATAGGCCATCTGTCGGCTATGTATCGCTATGGTACGCTTGCCTGGATAGGCGGGGGGTTTGGCGCAGGCATACACAATACGCTCGAGGCGGCAGCATGGCGGTTGCCGCTGGTGTTTGGCCCGCAGTATGAAAAGTTCAATGAGGCACGTGGACTTCTTGACGCCGATGCCGCACGAACGGCACAAAATGCATCGGAAGGTCTCGAAATTTTGTATGAATGGACCGGCGCAGGGACCGATTTAAAGCGTATTGGTGCGGCTTCTGGCTACTTTGTTGCCCGTGGGGCAGGGGCTACCGATAAGATTATGAGTTTTTTAGAGCTGCGATAATTTTTTTTCGGAAAAACACGCGAAAGTATTTGCCTAAAGACAATGCTTGTATAAATTTGCAGCCCTCAAGTTCTTTTATCAAGCGGGAGTAGCTCAGTTGGTAGAGCATAACCTTGCCAAGGTTAGGGTCGCGAGTTCGAGTCTCGTCTCCCGCTCAAAATCCCGATCTGATTTCAGATCGGGATTTTTTTTACACGTTGTTTTCCCCGCCCGGGTGGCGGAACTGGTAGACGCACAGGACTTAAAATCCTGCGATCAGTAATGATTGTACGGGTTCGATTCCCGTCCCGGGTACAAACCGGATTGTTCGATGAGAGCAGTCCGGTTTTTTTTGCACTACATGGAATCTTGAAATATCGAATGTTAAAATAGACTTTAAACTGAAATCATTCGTTTCTTCGTTATTACAGGTTCCTTCTTAAAACAACAACGATGATTAAAATTCAGATTATACTCATTGCAGCCATTGCTATTCTTCTGCTCGGCATGCAAAGCTGCGGCAATAAAAAAATTCTTACTTCCATGCAAGTCAATATGATTCGTTTGGAGAATGTCCCCGCCACTCAACCCAATGGCAATGGCTGGGACTTACTGGGAGGATTGCCCGATGTGCAAGCACGCATAACCATGAATAAGCAAGCGCTTTATTCGAGTGAAACGTATGAAGAAGCATCTGCGAAGAATACCTATTTCTTCAAGAGAGCGACCCCCTTTATCTTGGATGAGCTAAATGGTGAGTATCGGATCGATGTATATGACTTCGACGATTTTTCGGGCGACGAATGGATGGGAGGATTTGCTTTCAAGCCCAAGGATTATAAGGACCAGAAGGAATTTGTACTTACAGGAAATACAACACCTATTCAGGTGGCATTAATTGTTGAATGGAACTATAAGAAGAAGAAGGAGCTGAAGAAGAAGTGAGATAAAAGAGGGTGTATTGCCTATGTTTCTTAATGCGGCAAACTAACCTTCTATTTCGCGAATGAAATTCAGTAGGATTCCCTCCATCTCTTTGCTGTTCCAGGGTTTGGTCATGAAATGAAACAAGTTTGTTTTTTCCAGAATCTTGGTAACGGTGGCTCCATCAGCCTGGGAGCAAACTTGCTACTGGTTGAATTGTCCTATTAAACAACAGTTTCACCTAGAAAACTGATTCGATTGCTCAGGTTGGAGGTTACGAAAAAATCCTGTTCGCCGAGTGAAAAATAGCTATCCGCACCCGCTTCACCCACACCATCAAAGTTGTATTGAAGGTGACCGTAAATCTTAAGCAACGTATTGCGCTGCTGTGCATCCACGTAATTGGGATCTATCAGGAAGGTAAGTAAAAGGAGAATACAAATGCGACCACGCGCAAATAGAGAAGTAGTGGAATAATTGTGTAAAGTCATGGCAGCCGCTAGGCTAGCTCAAGGCCTTGTGGCATTCATGTGACTAATATCATTTCTTGATCATTCCGTTCGCATTTGCACACCACGACTCGGGACCTCCTGCGGCATAACCGCTTTGTCCAATAGGGCTTAAGTTAACGGTTCCATCGCTATTTACCCCGGGTTTTACGAAGTGAACGGTAGGGTAGCCTTGCACTTGAAACATCTGCTGCAAGGTTTGATTTTGCTGCTGAATTTCCTGAGGCAATTGTTTCTTACGAGGGAAATCGAGTTCAACGAGAATTACATTTTCTTTTGCCCATTTTGTAAAGTAGGAGGTTTGGAACACTTCTTTTTGCAGGCGAATACACCAACCGCACCAATCGCTGCCTGTGAAGAAAAGGAACAAAGGCTTTCCGGTTTCGTTCGATTTTTGGATAGCGAGGTTGACGTCACTAAACCATTCTTGTGATTGATGGTCTTGAGCGGTTGCGCAGATAGTTGTGAGGCAAAAAGCCAATGAGAAAAGGAAGGTCTTCATATTTCAAAGATAGGTTTTTTCAAGAATGCACAAAGCAGGGTTTTATTTTACTTCTTGCATCAATTTGCGAATGAGCGGCGAGATGAGGATGAGCACAACACCGGCAATAAGCGCATACCACGCGAAATCATAATAGCCTTGCGTGTAGATCTGCAGCTTTTCCAGGGGCGATGCGCTTTCATCAGGCGAAATGCTGGCACCGAAAAGCCCTGCTACGTATTGTCCATAGGCACTGGCCAAAAACCACATCCCCATCATAAAGCCCTGCAAACGATCGGGGGCCAACTTGGTCATGATGGAAAGTCCAATAGGCGATAGGCAAAGTTCACCGAGAGTCACAGCGAAATAGGCGAAGGTGAACATGTCCAACGAAGAAATACCATTCGCATCGGCGAAGAAACGACCCGAGAAAAACAGCATGTAACCCGCGCCCAAAAACAAGAAGCCGATACCAAATTTCACCACCGTGTTGGGCTCCATGCCGCGCTTGGCTAGCCAAACCCAAATCGTTCCGGCCACTGCTGCAAATGCAATCACGAAAGCGGAGTTTGCCGAGTTGTTGATGCCGTTGGGGTCCAGGTGAATCATGCCGAGCAGTTCATCGCTCAAATGGTTGGCAGCATACAAACTCAATGATCCTCCCGCTTGTTCGAAGATGGCCCAGAATACAATCGAGAAGAAAATGAAGAACAAAGCGGCAACGAGTTTCTTGGCTTCAGCCGATGTGCCGCGCGTCATTTCGTACGCTAAGTAGATTAAGCTAAACGGACCAATCAAGTACATGAAGTAATCGGTGTAAACGGTATTGGCCACCATAATCATAATCGCGGGAATTGCCAACAAACCACCGGCGTACACGGCCATGTCTTGCCATACCCATGTTTTACCGACGGCACTCTTCAGCGGCGATAGACCAATCGGTCCCATCTGATGACGCGTGCGGGTGAAGGTTATCAAGCTAATGGTCATAACCACCGCAGCCAATCCGAAGGCTACGTTCCAGGTCAAATCGGCCGGAACTACTCCCGACAAGAAATCTCCTTTTCCAATAGCAATGCAGAAGTAACCGCCCAACAGCGCACCCACGTTGATGCCGGCATAGAACAACGAGAAACCATCATCTCTGCGGCTATCGCTTTGCTTGTATAGCTGGCCTACCATGCTCGAGATATTCGGCTTAAAAAATCCGGTGCCTACTACATTGAAGGCAATCCCCAAAAAGAAGAACTGCTTTGGGTCGATAGCGAGAATGATACTTCCCGTGATCATCAGCAATCCGCCCCAGAAGAGCGACTTGCGGAAGCCGAGAATCTTGTCGGCAAACATGCCGCCGATGAAGGTGAAGGCATACACCCAGGCTTGGGTGGCGCCGTACTGCAGGTTGGCTGCCTTGTCGTCCATGAGCAACTGTGTCACCATGAAAAACGTGAGCATAC
>JBJTRD010000338.1:0-4837 GCA_046075945.1 Flavobacteriales bacterium | reverse complement strand
CCCAGAAAAACAGAACCAGTAAAATCTTTGTAAACATCCATGGACATCAGGGCTGTAAAACAACGATTCGAAATCATAGGCAATGCGCCCATGCTCAACCGCGCGCTCGACATTGCTGTGCAAGTAGCGCCCACCAACATGTCGGTGCTCATCAATGGTGAGAGCGGCACGGGGAAAGAAAATATCCCGAAAATCATTCATGCATACAGTGCCCGTAAACACGCGCCCTACATCGCTGTAAACTGCGGTGCCATTCCTGAAGGAACCATCGACAGCGAATTGTTTGGTCATGAGAAAGGCTCTTTTACCGGTGCAACCGATGCGCGCAAGGGATATTTTGAAGAGGCAAATGGCGGAACCATATTTCTGGATGAGGTAGCTGAGCTTCCCTTGCAGACGCAAGTTCGTTTGTTGCGCGTACTGGAAACAGGAGAATACATTCGCGTTGGTTCATCGAAAGTTCAGAAAACCAACGTCCGCGTAGTAGCCGCCACCAACGTAGACTTTAGCGAAGCCATTCGCAAAGCAAAGTTTCGTGAAGATTTATACTACCGTTTAAATCAAGTACCTGTTTTTCTTCCGCCACTACGCGAGCGCAAGGAAGACATCGCACTGCTCTTTGCAAAATTCACCACAGACTTTGCCGAACGCTACAAAATGCCGGTGTTGGAGCTAGCCCCCGATGCCAAGGACATGCTTGTCAATTATTCCTGGCCCGGCAATATTCGCCAGTTGAAGAATATCACCGAGCAAATCAATGTGCTTGAGCAAGACCGGCTTATCACAGCGCAAACGCTCGCCTATTATCTTCCGCATGAAGACTTCGGAAACCGAGGTATGGTAGTGGCCGGAGGTGCAGCAGCTCAAAATAATTTTTCAGAAAGAGAAATTCTCTACAAGGTTCTCTTCGATATGAAAAATGACTTGAATGACTTGAAAAAACTGGTGGGTGGCCTCATGCAATCGGGGGTAGAGTTTGCGCACGATGCCGGCAATGCCGAGTTGATCCAGCGCGTATTTTCGAACGAACATCAGTCGGTGGTCAGCGCTCACAGCCAGCCTACCACGGGGGTTATTCGTTTGCCGCAGCCGGCTGAGCCGTTAATAGAGGTAGAGGAAACCTTATCACTTCAAAACTCAGAGCGTGAACTCATCGAGAAAGCCTTGAAGAAGCATCGCAATAAACGTAAATATGCGGCGGAAGAGCTGGGTATTTCTGAGCGAACCCTCTATCGAAAAATCAAAGAGTACAATTTGTCATAACCATGGTAGTGCGTTTTTTCATAGCGATTTTCTGTGCATTCGCCATTTCAGGCTGTGGCATTTATTCGTTTACGGGCGGGCAATTCAGCGGAGCCAAAACGTTTTCGGTTGATTATTTCAAGCCGCAATCGGCCATGGTTACACCGTTGTATGCGCAGCGCTTTACCGAGTCGCTGAAAGACCTGTTGTTGGCTCAAAGTCTGCTTCGGTTGGCCGAACGCAATGGCGAATTAAATTTCACGGGCTCTGTTGTTGACTATCGCACGGCACCCGTCGCTGTGCAATCGGGCGCGGCAGAAACGGCATCCTTGAACCGGCTCACCATTACGATAAAGGTGAAATATGAAAATACCCTTGATCCCGAATTAAACTTCGAAAAAACGTTTTCCAAGTTTGCCGATTACGATGCAAACCAGGATTTATTTACTATTGAAGAAAGTTTGTGGTCGCTCATCAATGAGCAACTTACACAAGAGATCTACAACGCCAGTGTAGGAAACTGGTAGTACATGCGCAAAGAAGAACTACATAACGCCCTGATGCATCCGGAGAACCTCACGGATGAGCAACTCGCAGAATTGCGCGATGCTGTGGCGCGTTTTCCGTTTTTCGGTGCTGCCCAGATTGCCCTGACGCGAGCTTACAAAGCGCGGGGCGATGTGGCTTTTACAGATCAGCTTTCGCAGGCCGCTATCTATACTGGACACCGTGCTTCGTTGTATCATAGGTTGAAGGGAATTCAGCGAGTCGTCGAAGTACCCGTAGCAGAAGAATCTGCTCAGGAAATCGTTTCGACCTCTCTTGCTTCTAAAATCCTGGAACGCGAGGAAACACAGGCACCTGCAATAGCAACACAGGAAGAAAAGACTGTACAGAAGGAAGTTGTTTCTATTGCTCCTGCCACCATCGAACAGGAAGAGATTGCTCGAGAAACAACTCAACCAGCGATTGAAGACCCGTTGCGACTTGATCAACTCGATCCGCTGGAAGCGCAGATTTTGGTTGCGGCGGTCAATACCACCATTGAACTCGAAGTTCAACCTGAGCGCAATGAAATAAAGCCCGGTGATATGCCTCCCGTGGCAACCGACCTTGAGCCGGATGACGAAAACTCCTACGCAGCGCAGATTTACCGCAGGGCGCAGCGCAAGCACCTGCTGCCGGAGAATAGTGCTACTCCTTCTCAAGAAATTGAAGAATCCGATCTGACCGACAATCTGCCTGCCTTCCGTTCAACACCTCTTTCACACGGTGTGCAACGCATTCGATCTACGGATACAAAGCAGCATCAGCGCGATTTGGTGGATCGGTTTATTCATACCGAACCGCAGATTGCGCGAGGAAAAGCCGGCGACTACCCTACCGGTAACCTCGCAAAGGATAGTCTGGAGGAAGACTTCAGCATGATCACGGAAACGATGGCCATACTTTTTGCCAAACAGGGGAAATTGGACAAGGCACGCAAGGCATATCGAAAATTGATGGAGCAACATCCCGAAAAAAGTATTTACTTTGCGGCCCAATTAAAAAATTTAGAACACTTCAAAAAATAATATCATGGCATCGTTCATCGTCATTCTCATTGTAATTATTTCGTTATTACTGGCCCTGGTGGTGTTGGTTCAAAACCCGAAAGGTGGCGGACTGGCAACAGGTTTTCAGGGAGCCACTCAGGTAGGTGGTGTGCAACGCACAGCCGACTTTCTTGAAAAAGCCACCTGGTACTTAGGAATTGCTCTTTTCGTTCTGTGTCTCATCTCAGCGCGCTGGTATACCAGTTCAACGATTGTTGAGGGAGGCGATGAACCCGCAGCTACCGAACAAACGAGTGAACAGCCTGCTGAGGAAGCTCCTGCAGAAGGTCAATAAACAACATTGGATACTCTCCTGAAAATGTCAGTGTGTCGCACAACACTGACATTTTTTTTGTCTTTATCTGACAAAATTTTCTACCCGTAGCCTTGGCATAAAAGGTGACAACGGCGCATCCATATTCAAAAAAATCAATTAACCGATTAAATATTTTCACATGTCAGTCAACGTTAAACCCCTTGCAGACCGCGTGCTTGTAGAGCCAAGCCCTGCAGAAACTACCACCGCCAGCGGCATCATCATTCCCGACACAGCGAAAGAAAAACCACAACGTGGAAAAGTAATAGCAGTAGGCGCCGGAAAAAAAGATGAGCCTATGACCGTGAAAGCCGGTGATACCGTTCTCTACGGAAAATACTCGGGTACTGAAATCACTGTTGATGGTAAAGAGTACCTCATCATGCGTGAATCAGATATCTACGCAATCGTTTAATGTTTTAATCATCGTTCATCCAACATTTCAAAAAGACAAACCATGGCAAAAGAAATAACCTTTGATACCCAGGCCCGCGAAAAATTGAAAGCAGGCGTAGACGCATTGGCTAATGCAGTAAAAGTTACACTCGGCCCTAAAGGTCGCAATGTGGTAATTGACAAAAAATTTGGCGCACCGCACATCACCAAAGACGGTGTATCGGTGGCGAAAGAAATTGAATTGAAAGACCCTATTGAAAATATGGGGGCTCAAATGCTGAAAGAAGTAGCAAGCAAAACAGCCGATATCGCAGGCGACGGTACCACCACCGCCACCGTACTGGCTCAGGCCATCGTTACAGCGGGTTTGAAGAACGTAGCAAGCGGCGCTAATCCAATGGACCTCAAGCGCGGTATGGACAAAGCGGTGGAAGCAGTTGTTGCAGATCTCAAGAAGATTTCAAAAACAGTTGGAAGCGACAACGACAAAATCAAACAAGTAGGTTCTATTTCTGCGAATAACGATGAAGCGATTGGAACACTCATCGCCGATGCAATGGCCAAAGTGGGAACCGAAGGTGTGATAACAGTTGAAGAAGCAAAAGGAACCGAAACGGAAGTGAAAACCGTAGAAGGAATGCAATTCGATCGCGGTTACTTATCGCCCTACTTTGTGACCAACGCAGAAAACATGGAAGCAGAACTCGAAAACGCTTTCATTCTTATTTACGATAAAAAAGTAAGCACTATGAAGGAACTTCTTCCGGTGCTTGAGAAGACAGCTCAGACCGGTCGTCCGTTGCTCATCATTGCTGAAGATGTGGATGGTGAAGCACTGGCTACACTGGTTGTAAACAAAATTCGCGGAGCGCTGAAAGTGGCCGCGGTAAAAGCGCCCGGCTTCGGTGATCGTCACAAGGCTATGTTGCAAGACATTGCAATTCTCACCGGTGGTCAGGTAATCAGCGAAGAAACCGGTTTGAAACTCGAGAACGCAACGCTGGAAGACTTGGGGCGCGCGGAAAAAATCACCGTCGACAAAGACAACACAACGATTGTGAATGGTACGGGCAGCAAAGAAGCTATCCAGGCACGCATTGGTGAAATCAAGGCACAAATCGACAAGACAACATCCGACTACGATCGCGAAAAATTGCAGGAGCGCCTTGCTAAGCTCGCCGGTGGTGTTGCTGTTCTGTACATCGGTGCGGCTACAGAAGTAGAAATGAAGGAAAAGAAAGACCGTGTCGATGATGCATTGCATGCTACACGCGCGGCCGTAGAAGAA
>JBJTRD010000337.1:0-2197 GCA_046075945.1 Flavobacteriales bacterium | reverse complement strand
TTGGCCGTGAAAAGAATGCTGGTACCGCACATAGCATTGGGGACTGAAATACAGGTTCCTGATTTCCTAAACGGTGAAGGAACATTTTTTACGGCAGGTGCAGTGGCGAATGTGTCGCTGCCTATGTCGATAATTGGTAGCACAAATCAACTAGCACTTAAGATGGGCAGTTTTGGTCTCTCGATCTATGGTCGCTATTTTTTTTGATTGTCGCAGATAATTCACTTGCACTATATTAGCTCCAAGAATTTCCGCAAATGAAATTAGCAGTAGTTACGTTCATCGCCCTCGTGCCGCTCGCTATGAGCGCACAGCTGCGCAATGGTAGCTTCGAAACTATTAGCTCAATGCCCAATGGCCTCGGGCAATGGCAACGCGCTCAGGGTTGGTCCAATGCCGGAAGTGCCACAGCCTCTCCCGATCTGTTGCATTATGATGCAATCAACTCCTGTGATTTGCCGGAAACTTCCATGGGTATTGTGCAGTCGTATGATGGTGATGCAGTGATGGGTCTCGCGGTATGCGGTCGCTACTCCACCAATCAACGAGAGTACATCACAAACCAGTTCACCAAACCAATGCAAGTTGGGAAGCCCTATGCAGTAGGCTTCCACATAACGAATGGAGATTTTACCCCAACATCATTGTCAGGTCTGGCGGTCGATAATCTTGGTCTATTCTTTAGCTTAACCCCTCCGCATCAAAATGGAAATGATCCAATTCCTGCCAGTCCACAGCTGAAAATAGAATCAGTGGTTTACTCCGAAGATTGGGAGACGTATATCTTCACCTTCTATCCGGAGCAGCCTTTTAAATATCTGACCTTTGGGCTTTTCGGAAATGATGATGACAAAAATATTCAGATAAGAAACGGCCTTGATCCCTCATTTGCGTATTACTTCGTCGACTACTTTACGATAGAGCCGCTCTTCAGTGAATATGCGTTGGTAGATGGTGATAAAATACCACCTGTAGCCGTGGAGCCTAAACCGGTTGAAGGTGAGCGCGAATTTTTTGTTCCAAATACTTTTACCCCCAATGGCGATGGTAACAACGACAAGTTTTTGCCGGTAGCGGCTTCTTCAGAAGATTGGACAGTAGAAATTTTCAGTAGCTGGGGCGATAGGGTGTTCACGGGTAATCAGCACACTTCCGGATGGGATGGGGTATATCAGGGTATTCCTTGTAATCCCGGAAGTTATGTCTGGCAAATAACCTACTGGGAGGAACGACCCAACGGCAAACCTCGTCGTCACGACGTGAGAGGTATGTTTCATCTGGTGCGCTAATCACCTAATTTCGCTGCATGCGTCTGCAGCAATTCTCGGATCCTTACCTACGCAAACTGACTCCATTGGTGGGCGATTATTGTGCAGGTAATCCTGCTGTCCGCAATTTCTATTCTACTCTTCCTGTTGCTGATGAAATTGCCGAACAGGTAAAAAATCGTGTATTCACTCCCGATGCTTTTGACGTTTTGCATCAAACACTGTCTGATCAATACGCTGGGTTAACCATCCATCAAAAGGTTCTGGAGAATATGAAGGCAATTGCCGATCACAATGCGGCCTGCGTTACTACAGGCCATCAACTCTGCATACTTGGTGGACCGGCATTTATGGTCTATAAGATATTGAGTACGATAAAACTCGCGAGCTCAATTCAAGCACACGTTTCCGATAAAAAAATAGTTCCGGTATTCTGGCTGGCAAGCGAAGATCACGACCGCGATGAAATCAATCACCTATACGTTCAGCAAAAACGTTTGGAGTGGAACACACAGCAAACCGGCGCTGTTGGACGATTCTCGAACGAAGGACTATCGGAAGTTCTTCAAGCGTATTCGGAAATTGTCAACGATGAAGCCTCACTGCGTCACATCGAATTTTTCAGACAACTGATTTCACAACATACGACACTGGCAGCGGCAACAAGTGCCTGGATCAATGCCTGTTTTGGTGAATGGGGTGTTATTGTGATCGATGCTGATGATGCGCGATTGAAGCGGTTGTTCGTTTCGACGATGCGGAAGGAGTTATTGCACCAATCAACTTATGCTGCCGTCACGGAGACCAATGCACATCTCAAGCAGTTGGGTTACGAGCCACAAGTCAATCCGCGTGAGCTGAATCTTTTTTATCTGCAAAAGAATTCGCGTGTTCGCATTGAATCAATCAATGGTGCCTGGCATACGGTG